>JAFGGF010000401.1 GCA_016930735.1 Prolixibacteraceae bacterium | reverse complement strand
TTGCTTTTCAGGTAATAGCAAATCCCAATCATGGTATTGGCAATGCCCCTGATGGATTTCAATTTTTCAAAATTAGGTGATGCATTAAAAAATACAAGTTTACCGGTTTGGTAATACGCATCATTTGGGGCATTTCCCAACAAATAGCCCAAAGCCCAGATTGTTCTGCCAAACGAATCTTCAGAACCTACATCGTCTAAAAAATTACGATTAAAACTCAGGAAATTCCTGAATGTGCCATCTGCATTTTGCATATAATGGATGTAGCTTAAGTAGATAGGTGATAATTCAAGCGCTCGCATATCTTTCATTTGCCGGTAAGCCATTAAAACCATCAACAAAGCGCGCGAATTATCGTCCAGGCAATACCCTTCCTTTAAATTGGGAATGCCAAACTTTGCATGTTGAATGATACCGGTGTCATCTGTCAGGCGATTAATGTGAGCAAGTGAAAATGGAGGAAGGATGAGCAAATCAGGTTCTTTTTCTTTCTTCGAAATAACCGGATACTCATCCCCCATTATTTTTTCAGCTAATGCCAAATATTTTTCTCCGGTTTTTGGCCAGGTAATCTTTTTGCCGAACTCCCCAGCTTTATTTTTCAATTTGATTAGTTCTTCAGGTTTATCGAGAAGTTCAGTTAATGTATCTGCCAGGTTTTCAGAATCATTAAAATTAAAGAGCCTGCCCCTTCCGTCAGCAAGCAATTCAGCGGCATGCCAGTAAGGAGTAGAAAGAACAGCCGCACCTACGCCAACTGCATAAGAAAGAGTACCACTGGTAATCTGAGCCTCGTTCAAATAAGGTGTGATGTAAATATCACAAGCATATAAATATTTAAATAAATCTTGTTCCTCAATAAACTCATTCAGGAATATAACATGATTTTCAAGTTCCAGGTTTTTCACGAGGCGATGCAGGAAGATCCTGTATTCTTCTCCGGAATGCCGTAGCACATTGGGGTGGGTTTTCCCCAAAACAATATAAATTAGATCCGGATGTTTTTTAACTACTTCCGGCAACGCTTTAATTACTGTTTCAATGCCCTTGCTCCGGCCGATAAAACCAAAAGTTAGTATCACTTTTTTGTTTTCGAGTTTAAACTCTTTTTTCGATTTTTCGGGACTAAAGTGAATATCCGGGACTCCATGTTCGATTAGTGCAATTTTTTCTTTTTGCACATCGTAAATATTTACCAGGAATTCTATTGCTTTATGGCTCATCACTACAATTTTATATGCCATTTTGCAAATTTCTTTTAAAACTGCCTTTTCGTTGTATGAAGGTGTTTTGAGTATGGTGTGAAGCGTAACAATGAGTGGTATTTCAAGCCGGTGAAGCAAAGGAAGAATATAAACCCCGCTCTGCCCGCCAAATATACCAAATTCGTGTTGGAGAATGCAGACATCGGCACCACTAAGATTAATGTACTTAACCGCTTTTAAATAATCTTCCTGATGATCCTGTCTGATCGTTAATTTAACTTCTTCCGGGTATTTATAAGTGAGGTCGTTGTCATTTATTGCAACCACAAAACCTTCATGTTTTTCTTCCATGTTTACTTTTACAGCCAGCATCGATTTAAATAAGTTATTCGTAAAAGTACCGATACCACATTCACGGGGAGGGTAGGTCGCTATATATACTATTTTCATTTGTTATACTATTTAGGAATAACATTCATCAGTTCCCGTTCAAAATAGGCCAAATCTTTATGGGTAGGATCGGACTGGACTTTACAATAATAAATCCGGTCGATATAACGCCTGACCACCAGGTTGAGGCTTGGATTCTCCTTTGCCCGAACAACATCACCTGCCTTAAATTTATTTTCCATAATTAAGATCGGATTTATTTCCAAGATATTTTATTGTGTAAGGAATCATTGAAAATTCTATTTGCTGGTTACATCAGCCCCGAATCATTTTTCCGTGCTTTTTTTGCTGCTTTTGCAACCCTTTTTTCTTTCAGATTCATAACTGCTTCTTTTTTCGAATTCTTTTTTTCTTTTCCTTCTTTGCTTTTTGCCATGTTATTTATTTTAAATAATTCAACTACAATGTACTTCCTTCATACCCGCTTTTTATTACTGTCGAAATCATTTTGAATCGTTCGTTTGCTTTAACAAAATTTGAAGTATGTGCAGGTATGATTATACCATGACCCATTTGGAGTATGTTTGATTGATCATCAATGACAATTTCGGCTTTTCCTTCAATAATCTGAATAAAGGTGTCGAACGGGGAAATTTTCTCAGCCAGTGCTTCCCCGGTGTCAATAGCCATAACGCTAATATTTCCAGTGGTTTTTCTGATTATTGTTTTACTCACCACCGAATTAGGGACATACTCAATAATTTCGATGAGTATATGAATTTTTGATTTTTCAATTTCCTTTGGTTGCATCCGTTTTTTTTAAACAATCCAACCAAAGGTACACTCACTAAATTCTATACGTGTTACACTATTGATGATTTAATTTACATCATTCACACATTTCAATAAGTCAGGAAGATAAATTACGCAAACCATATACTGTCCTGAAATGATAACCATAAACCGTATATGTAATTGCATCAACCATAAATTTTGGGCGGTTAAAAATAGTCCAGATTAAAAACTTCCAGTATTCATATCGTCCTTTTTCGAGTACCCCAATGATAAAAATAGATTTTAAAAACCCTCTGATAAGAGAAATATTAATTTCTGATTTTCCCTTGTACATTCTGTTATAGTTTAAAAGCAACTTACGAACTCTTTTATAATAGGGTTTTGTAGAATAGATATTTGTAATTATTTTTTTGTATCCTTCTAATAGCTCATTAAAATCCATTTTAGGAACAAAATTCATTGAAGAGTCGGTATTATTCCCGCTCGCCTCAACGGTTAACCTGTTTTCGGCTTTTAACTGATGGTAGAGTTTGGTGTTTTTTGGGGCATTGAGTAATCCAACCATTGCCGAAACAATTCCGCTTTGCTGGATAAAATCGATTTGGCGTTGAAAAACCGATGATGTATCGCTATCGAAACCAACGATAAAACCACCTGAAACCTGTATTCCTGCCTGTTGTATTTTTTTTACACTTTTAATCAGGTCCCTGTTTTTATTCTGGACTTTATTACAACACTTCAGTGATGTTTCATCTGGAGTTTCAATGCCGATAAATGCCGCATTAAAACCTGCATCGATTAATTGCGACATAAGTACTTTATCGTCCGCCAGGTTAATCGAACTTTGCATACTAAAGCTAAAAGGGTATTTATGGCTTCGCATCCATTTTTTCATTTCAGGAAGCAGGTTTTTTTTAATTTCTTTAATATTCCCGATAAAATTATCATCGACAATTGCGATAGCTCCGCGCCAATTAAGGTTATAAAGTTTTTCAAGTTCATTAATGATTTGTTGAGGATTTTTCATCCTGACTTTATGCCCCAGCAGTGTTGTTATTTCACAAAAATCACATGAGAATGGGCATCCACGGGAAACCTGAATATTCATCGCAGCATATTCTCTTAGCGACAATAAATGAAAATCTGGCACCGGCGATTGCGGCAGACTGGCATATTTATCGGTTTTATATATTCGTCGCGCATGTCCTTCTTTTAAATCAGCAAGGAAAAGTGGCATGGTTATCTCTGCCTCATTTAAAATAAAATGATCAACATTGGGATAATTTGCAAATTCCTGGGTGAAAAGCGGGCCTCCGGCTACTATTTTTTTATTCCATATTTTGCTTTCAAGAATTACTTTGTTTACCGATTCTTTTTGAATATACATGGCGCTGATAAAAACATAATCAGCCCACTGGATATCGCTTATCCGAAGTGATGAAATATTCAAATCCACCAATTTTTTCTGCCATGATTCCGGTAACATAGCCGACACGGTAATTAAACCAAGTGGCGGTACTGAAGCTTTCTTAGAAATAAATTTTAGTGCATGTTTAAAACTCCAAAAAGAGTCGGGGCATTTCGGATAAACAAGTAATACGTTCATTATAATTTGTGTTGAATTGTTAGTGGATATATGCCACAATTGCTATTCCTTTTCAGCAGAATGCATTTTAAATCAATATATTGCAAGGTAAATTTCGGGATAAAAGCTCAGGAAATTATTACATAATTCCGAAGAATATTTACATCATTCACACATCTTCTAGTGTTTCACGTCGTTCATTTTTAAGCTTCTTGAAATGGGACGGGGTAAGACCGGTGTATTTTTTAAACTGATTGGAAAGATGCGCTACACTGCTATAATGCATTTTGTAAGCAATTTCTGAAAGATTTAGTTCATCATAAACAATCAGTTCTTTTACTCTTTCAATTTTATGTGTGAGGTAAAACTTTTCAATAGTAATACCTTTTACTTCCGAAAAAAGGTTTGCAAGGTAAGTATAATCATAATTGAGTTTTTCGCTCAGGTAATCTGAAAGGTTTATTTTAATTTGATCTTCGGTATAATGTACCAATTCAATAATTGCACTTTTTATTTTTTCAACAAGGATACTTTTTTTATTGTCCATCAAAAGCAAACCTGCTTTTTTTAAACCTCTTTTTAATTGTTCCATCTGTTCCCGACCAACTTCCCCTATGATATCGGCCTCACCAATATTCACATATACATAAGGCAGCCCGAGTTTTTCAAGTTCGGCTTTCACTACCATCTGGCAGCGAATGCAAACCATATTTTTAATATATAACTTCAATTTAGTTTTATCTAAACGTACTAAAAGTAATTTAATACGATTACGTATTAATTAATTTTTGGTTTATTTACTGACTAGGAACCTTTAAGTTATTCCAAAAGTCTGATTTAATATGGTTTATCTTCAATGCTATTAAAAACCTTCAAGTTACTTTCCATGGCAGAACCAAAGAGTACCGGGCTGCAGGAGGCAGGTTTCGCCAACTTTATTTTCAGCAACAGTGGTTAAAAAATGATTTTCTTTTCTCTGTTCTGAAAGTTTGACGATTTTCTATTTTATCTAAAGTTTGTTAAGACTATGTCTAAATTCTGTCAATAAAAATAAAAAAATGTTTAACGGATATATGGAATCTAAGACATCTGCTATATTTGTGAATTTTACATAAAATCTGATTAACTAATTTCAATTTAAATAACTAAATCTAATTTTTGAAAGATGGCAAATATTAAATTTCACTTAGGCGAAGAGCTTCCGTTGGAGATGCATAAAGTAAGGATGGTTCAACGCCTTGATCTGGTTCCGATTGAAAGAAGGCTTAAGGCGATTGAAGAAGCAGGGAACAATACATTTCTCCTTTTTAACAAGGATATTTACCTTGACATGCTTACCGACAGCGGGGTGAATGCAATGAGTGATAAACAAACAGCATCTATGCTCGTTGTTGACGACAGCTATGCCGGGTCTGCAACTTTTACACGGTTAAAAGACAAGCTGAATGAAATTTTTGGTAAGGAGTATTTTTTACCGGTTCACCAGGGCCGTGCCGCCGAAAACCTGCTTTCGATGGCATTGGTAAAAAAAGGAACTTACGTTCCCATGAATTACCATTTTACTACAACTAAGGCCCATATTATGGTAAATGGCGGGGAAGTTTTGGAACTACATATGCCTGAAGCTTTAAATCCGATTAGTACTGAACCTTTCAAAGGGAATTTAAATTTGGAAGAATTGCAAAAACTGATCGATAAGGTCGGCGCTGATAAAATAGCTTTTATTCGTATTGAGGCCGGTACGAATCTTATTGGAGGCCAGCCTGTAGCCCTCGATAATTATATTGAAACAAGTCAAATCGCTAAAAAATATAATATCCCCTTTATTATTGATGCCAGCTTACTGGCCGATAACCTGCATTTTATTAAAACCCGTGAAGAGAAATATAAAAAACATTCAATTCGTGAGATAACCAGACTTTTATCTGATACCGCCGATATTGTTTATTTTTCAGCACGAAAATTAGGGCATGTAAGAGGTGGTGGAATTATTACCAATGATCAGGGCACCTATAAAAAGCTCCTTGAAATGTTACCTCTTTACGAAGGTTTTTCTACCTATGGTGGTATGTCAACCCGTGAAATGGAAGCAATGACAATCGGGTTGGATGAAACCATGGACGAAGAAATGATCAACCAGGGCCCTATTTTTATAAAATATATGGTTGAAGAGCTGGTTAAACTTGGAATCCCGGTAATAACACCTCCCGGGGGGCTCGGAGTACATCTCGATGCTATGGCTTTTCTTCCACATGTGCCAAAAGAGCAATACAGGGCTGGTTCACTTGGGGCAGCAATGTATATCGCAAGTGGTGTAAGGGGTATGGAAAGAGGGACAATATCGGAAGAAAGAAATCCGGATGGTAGCGATCACATTGCTGCTGTCGAACTTTTACGGTTGGCCCTTCCCCGAAGGGTATTCACCTTATCGCAGGTTAAATATACCATTGACAGGCTGGCATGGTTATATGAAAACAGAGAATTAATCGGCGGGCTTGAATTTTATGAAGAGCCAAAAGTTCTTAGGTTTTTCTTTGGTAAATTGAGGCCTACATCAAACTGGCAGGAAAAACTGGTGGAAAAATTTAAAGCAGATTTCGGTGAAAGTTTATAATTATACACAATGATACTTAAATCCTGCACATTTTTTTGTTGCAGGATTTTTTTTGGTTTAAAGAAAATGCCGGGTAAGAACTGATGTGTATTTGTGCTTCAACCTATTTATTTATCTTGCTACACGATTCAAATTTTAGATAGCCTTTTTTACTAAGCATTTTTTTAAAACATCTAATCTAATTGTATAACTGTAATTATTATGCCAGGCTTGTTCAATCGATTCTTTTTATAAAAACTTGAATAAACAGAAAAATAGTTGTTCATTATTGAATTTAAAGCAATTTTTATTGTATAAACAGATGTAAAAGAAAATTTTATATTTACAGGATGGATGAATTTTAAATTTTACTTGTATGAGTTGGAATAAACCATAATTTAAATGACCAGGAATCATTAAATTTGCTGTGTATTAAAGAATTACCTAAATCAATTAAATTTATACAAATGAAAAGAATTTCTATATTTTTTCTTTTAGTATTACTTCAGGCTACATGGAATTTTGGACGGAGTCAGGATTTGATACTCAATGATCTTGAATATTTTGAAACGCAAGGTGTCAATGTGGTTGTGTACAATAATCTTTTTACCGGGGGGTTTAACGATGAAAAGACCGCCGGAATAGAATTAATTCACCATGGTGTCAGAACAGCACAAGGGGGTGCAATAAGGCTTTCCAATACTCCTGAACAATGGGATCTTGTTCCTGTAATACCAACCCGAAAAGTTGATAGGGCATCGAAATCCATTGAGTCCGTATTAAGGTATGAAGATTATGATTTTGAATCGCGGGTGGTTGTCACAGCTAAAGGTAAAGGTGTTGAGATATCTGTTTATCTTGATAAACCTGTTCCTGCGATTCTTGAAGGAAGTGCCGGTTTTAATCTTGAGTTTCTTCCTTCACAATATTGGGGAAAGACCTATTTAATGGATGGACGTTACAATCGATTCTCGCGTTATGTGGCAGGTAACAGCATTACAAGACCTAACAATGAAAAGATAAAGCAGTACAAGGGTTATATAACTTCCGATGATAGAGGGACCGGCAGATTTATCGATCCGCTTCCTCTGGAAACCGGCCATACCCTTCTTCTGGCACCCGATGATCCTGAGCGTTTGGTGAAAATCACTTCGCCTGATGCTGATATTATGCTTTTCGATGGACGGATGCTTGCACAAAACGGTTGGTTTGTTGTTCGCAGTTTACTTCCCTCAGGAAAAACAGGCAAGGTTTTAACCTGGATGGTTGAACCAAATGCAGTTGATGGTTGGGTAAAAGAGCCAAATATTGGTTTTTCTCAAGTGGGTTACCTCCCCTTGCAACCAAAAGTTTCTGTAATTGAACTTGATAAGAAAGATAAACCATTTATAAAAGCATCAATATATAAAATAGGCGACGATGGCAATGCTACAGAAGTATTCAGTGGTAATATTGTACCCTGGGGTGACTATTATAAATATCACTACGTAAAATTCGATTTTACCTTAGTTAATACACCGGGGATATATTACATAAAGTATGGTGACTTTAAAACAAATAATTTTTTAATAGAAAATAACGTTTACGATTGGATCACAGATGCCACCAGCGATATCTGGATTCCGATACATATGAATCACATGTTCGTGAATGAAGCTTACAGAGTGTGGCATGGCGAGCCTTTTAAGGAAAGTTATCTGCAGGCTCCGCCAAACACCGATCACTTCGACCTTCATCGCCAGGGACCTACAACCGACACCAGGTTTAAAGCACTTGAAACAATTCCCGGTTTAAATGTTGGCGGTTTTTTCGATGCCGGAGATTTTGATATCGAAACAGGATCGAACATTGGTGTGGTGCAGAACTTAGTTCAAACCTGGGAATATTTCAAACCCTTACGCGATCAAACATTTGTTGATGAAAAGCAACGTTATGTTGATCTTCATCGTCCGGATGGGACACCTGACGTGTTGCAGTTTATCGAGCATGGAACATTGAATTTAGTCGCTCAGGCAGAAATTATAGGGCATATGGCGCAAACGCTTTCTAACTCTGTTCTTGATAATTACCATCACCTTGGCGATGCAGCATCCATAACCGATGGCCTTCCATATAACCCAAATCTTGGTCCTTATGAAATGGCACCGGATGGCCGATCGAGCGGAGTTAAGGATGATATGTGGGCATTTACCAGCCGTAATCCGGGTCTCGATCTTAGGGCTGCAACAATGTTTGCCGCAGCAAGCCGGGCATTAAAGGGATATAACGATGATCTTTCGGAAAGAGCTTTACAACAGTCAAAAAGACTTCTTAAGGAATCAACAGAATTACTTGCCAATCAACCACAGCGCTCTGGCCGGTTTGACCGTGGATCAGCAGACATGGGCACCAATCTTCAACTTTATATCACAACCGGAGAGCAACAATACCTCGATAAATTTCAGGAACTTTTATGGCCTGCACTTGAGCGAAACGTCAGTTTCGTTATTTTGACGGCATTACATGCCATACCACACATGGAAGAATCATACAAAGAAAAGCTCCGTCCTTATGTTGTTAAATACAAAGAATATATCGAAGGACTGGAAAAGGATAATCCTTATGGAGTCCCTATTGGCTTGGGTAACTGGGCAGGAGGTGGAGCTGTTGTTAGTTTTGGTACCACCATATGCTTTGCGAATAAATATTTCCCTGAAATTATAGATGCCAGCCATGCTTTTAAGACCACGAATTGGCTGTTTGGCTGCCATCCGTATCACAATTATTCATTGGTTGCAACCGTTGGTGCAGCTCGTCCAAAAGAAGTTTTTTATGGTAACAACAGGGCTGATTTCTCATTTATTCCGGGAAATGTTGCTCCGGGTATTTTATTCAGAAAACCTGACCATTTTGAAAACTATGACGACTGGCCATTTCTGTGGGGGCAAAACGAAGGTACTATTGGAGGAAATACCGGCTATTTAATTTTTGGTTCTGCTTTCAAAAATATAGTTAAATAGACAGATGAAATTTTAATATATGAATAACTGAGATAAAGCATATATAAACAAAAAAGAGGTCGCTTATGACCTCTTTTTTGTTTGGCTCCCCATATCCCGAAGATTCGGGAGAAGTTGCAACCTGATTTGTAAAAGTTTAGTGTGAATTACCAACCTTTTGACTTTACGACAAATTATCGATGAACCAATCTTGAGCCATTAATTAACCAATTAAGCCAATAATATTTTGGATATATGAAGACCGTTATCTAAAAATATTCAGGTAATCTTCAAATGAAAAAATCCGGTTTCGTTTATAACCTGTTAGTTCCTTCAGGATTCCCAGCTTTTCAAAATCACCAATCAATCTGAGAACAGTAGAAATATTTACATTGAGAGCCTCTGCTGTACTCTGAGCATCTATTTTAGGCTCCCCGTACAGTAATTCCAGAAATAGTTTTGCCAGATTATATTTTTTACCAAGCATCACTATTTTATGCTCCACATTACTTCGCAATGCAATTATATCTTTAAAAGTTTGGATAGAATTTTCAGAAGTCTCTTTAACACCAACCAGAAAAAATTTTAGCCATTGAATAAGGTCATTATGAGATGAAACACGGCGAAGATTATCATAATACAACATTCGGTTTCGTTCAAAGAAATCGGACAAATATAGTGTTGGTTTATGTAATAATCCATTACTCACCAGAAACAGGGTAATTAGTAGCCGTCCCATTCTTCCGTTTCCATCCAGAAATGGGTGAATTGTTTCGAACTGATAATGAGCAATACCGATTTTAATTAATGGTGGAACAGGATTAATTTCGTTGTGCAGGAATTTTTCGAGGTCTCCCATTAATTCCGGTACACTATCTTGGTGGGGTGGAATGAAAGAGGCATCCACCAAGCTGCTACCACCAATCCAGTTTTGACTTTTTCTGAATTCACCAGGAAGCTTATTTGTTCCTCTTACACCTTGCATTAATATTTTGTGTGTCTGCTTCATCAATCGATTACTAACAGGCAGTTTTTCAAGATCAATTATTGCTTGATTCATCGCTTGCACGTAATTTTGAACTTCCCGCCAGTCATTCTTCTTCTCTGGTTGAATGAATTCTTCCTTTTGAACAACTTCATCGATATTTGTTTGTGTTCCTTCTATACGACTACTTTGCGTACCTTCTTTTAATACGTGCATTTTTATGAAGAAGTCAACATCGGGTATAAGTTGTGAATAAGCATTCAGTTCACCGAGTTTGATGTCAGCCTGGCTCAACAGCAAAGCTAATCCGGGATCATCAAGCTCCCATGATATATTTATCTTATTCGGCTCATAGCTTTTATAATTGAACTGCTGGATTTTTTGCCCGGCTTTGAAATTGCTTAACTTCATTTTTGTCTATTTTCTGCAAATATAAATATTTATAATTGCGCCTGAGTTGTTTTCTGCAAATAAAAAATACTGTATTCGCAATGTGTCCGATTTTATTTTACATATCTTTTTGCACTATTTTAATCAATGTTTCCTAATAGAAAGGTGTTAATAGCCACCATTCTTTTGAAATTTTATTAGATAATCAATTTATTACCCCTATAAAGAATTGCAACCTTATTAAGTGGTTTATTTTCTTTTTATTAAGTGATTTTAGTGGATCGTTTGGTACAATTAATCAAATTATTGCAACCTGAATCAATAACAGGGAATAATTGTAAAGCTCTTATCAGATAAGGATTCCAGAACTCAGGACACAAAAAAAGAGGTCAACTTTTGACCTCTTGTCCTGTGTGGCTCCCCTAATCCCGAGTACTCGGGAGAAGTTGCAACCTAATTTGTGAAGGGTTAGTGTGAATAACTATAAATTTTGAACCAATTATGAGCCATTAACACTATTGGCTTATAGTATTTTCCGAATATACATTAGACATTTTTCGAACATTCGGGGCGTCAAAGGATCTATTCCGATCCTCTACTTTCTTCAATTCTATTTTAGTTTATCTAATTCCTGTCCAATGCGGTGCACAAGGTAAAAAGGTAGGTTGAGAAGGGTGAACTCTTTGCCTGCAATGGTTTTAGTTTTTTGCAACAGGTATTCACCTTGATAAACCCTTACAGCAATATTATGGGGGGCGCGGTCTATAAATTGGTGCAATGATTTTAATTTTCCAATACTTCCCGATTTCACTTCAATGGGAATAATTCTACCCTGCCAGGGGAATAAATAATCTACCTCTGCACTTGATTCTTTTTTGTCGCGAACCCAAAAGTTTAGTTTGTTACTAATTGAAAAATTGGATGCAAGCAACTCCTGTCCGGTAATGTGTTCGGCGATGATTCCGCGGTGTGTATCGCCAATATTTTGATTAAAGACGAGTTCACCCATCAATCCTTGGGTATGGTTAATAAATCCGGTATCTAAAATATGAAGGCGAGGTTTACGGGTTAAAGAAGGCGAAGCAGGCATTTCGGCAGAAACGCTTGGATATACCAACCGTATCAACATTGTTTTTTCAAGGGTACGGAATGCTTCTCTCATTTCCCGTGAGCGGTATTCCGAGTTCCCGAATTTTTCAAATGTAATCTTGGTTCCACCCAAAGCAAAAGCATGGTCAATGATGTGGCTTATATATGTTGTTTGGGCTGAAGATACAGCATATTTTTCCACATCATCGGAAAAAGAATGAATCAAGCTGTCGTAAACCGGACCGAGTGATGAAATATCGGTTCCGTTTGCATAAAGTTTCAATACTTCGGGCATTCCGCCAATGGTGGCATATTTTTTAAAAAGTGCGGTAAGCTGGTTATGCAAAAATGCCGGGACAGTGGGTTTTTCAAGCTCAGCTGCTAATAATTCGTTATCGGTAGCATACAGGAATTCCTTAAATGAACAAGGATGAATTGACATGTACTCCACCCTGCCTACAGGGAAGGAATTTTTTCGATCCATTATGCTTTCTAATAGCGAACCAGCTGTAATGATGAACAGATCATTCGCCTCTTCATAAAAATACCTGAGTAGTGCTATTGCTTTTGGAGAGTTCTGAATTTCATCAATAAAAATAAGGGTAGTACCACCGTTCCTCCTTTTCCTTGCATAAATAAACAGGTTGGTAATTAAATCGGCGAAAGGGTATTTTTGTTCGAATAATTGCCTTTCTTCCTCTTTTTCAAGATTGAGGTAAATATACTGGTCGAATTTTTCCGAAAACATATTTATCGCAGTAGTTTTCCCAACCTGCCTGGCACCCCTTATGACCAGTGGTTTTCGGAACTGCTTATTTTTCCATTTTCCTAGTTCTTTTAAAACTTCCCGCTTAAACATTTATTTGATTGTATTAAAGTGAGGGATAAAAATACAAAATATTGTATTAAAGTGAGGGTAATATTTTAAAAAAGTTGTATTAAAGTGATGGTTTCCTTTTATGTTTGGTAACCAGCTTTTTTTGATCAACTCAAACATTAAAAATTATCAATCATAGAATAAGGTTAAGTGTTAATTACCACCATTCTTCTTGAAATTCTGTAAGAATAATCAATTTGTTACCCTGTAAAGACTTGCAACCTTATTAAGTTGTTCATTTGCTTGTAATTGATAATCCCAAATGATTTTATTTGTATGATTAGGCAAAATTGTTGCAACCTAACGTATTGGGAAGGAGTAATTGTGGATCTCCTATCTAATAAGGATTTCAGAAACTCACGATACAAAAAAAGAGGTCGAAAATGACCTCTTGTCCTGTGTGGCTCCCCAGGTAG
>JAFGGF010000400.1 GCA_016930735.1 Prolixibacteraceae bacterium | reverse complement strand
GTGGCTTATGATCTGGCAAAAACAAAAACTTCCGAAATGGATAAAATCAGGAACCTGGCACTTTGGGCAGGCGATAATTCATTTTCATTTATAGGATTAACTTCTTCTTCTTTTGACCAGATTGATAATCTTATTTATGAATATGACCTGCCATTTGAATTTTTTAATTGTGATGAAATTACTTTAAAAACAATTATACGTTCAAATCCCGGTTTATTGGTAATTAAAAACGGAACTATACTGGGGAAATGGCACAACAATGATATTCCAACACCCGAAGGGTTTAAAGAAAAATTCCTGAATAAATAGTTAAATAATTGAATTTGAACAAATATTAAAATGCTGAATATAGCCCCTTTGTTATTTTTGTATCAGAAAACCATTATTTAAAAATTAATAAAAATAGAATCGATGAGGAAAAAAATAGTTGCTGGAAACTGGAAGTGTAACACTACTTTGCAGGAAGGCATTCAATTGGCAAAAGATGTAAATACCCAGGTTGAAGAAAAGGGCGCTGAAGATGTTGTTGTGGTTCTTGGGACGCCGTTTACACATATAACCTCGGTTGTTAATTCGGTAAATAAAACCCGGGTTGGTGTTGCATCGCAGAATTGTGCTGCTGAGCCTAAAGGTGCGTATACAGGTGAAGTATCTGCTGCCATGGTAAAATCAACAGGGGCAGGATATGTGATTTTAGGGCATTCTGAAAGGAGAGAATATTATAACGAAACCAGCGAAATCCTGAACAAAAAACTCGCTTTGGTCCTTGAAAACGGATTAACTCCTATTTACTGCTGCGGCGAGCCTTTATCAATTCGCGAAGCAGGGACACAAAATGACTACGTAAAAAAACAGTTTGAGGAAACCATCTTCCGGCTTTCTGTTGACGATTTCAAAAAGCTTATTATCGCATATGAGCCAATCTGGGCGATTGGTACAGGTGTTACTGCAACTTCGGAACAGGCACAGGAAATGCATGCTTTCCTGCGCGAAACAATTGCTGGAAAATTCGGTCAGGAAATTGCTGACGAAACTTCGATCCTTTATGGCGGAAGCTGCAACGCAAAAAATGCAAAAGAGCTTTTTGCCAATCCCGATGTCGATGGCGGTTTAATTGGCGGTGCTTCATTAAAACCGGAAGATTTTATCGAAATAATAAATGCATATTAATTGGAAACTGAATAAAAAAACCGCAATTTAATTGCGGTTTTTTTATGCCCTTATTCTTCGCAAGGTTTTATTCTTTAATAAAGATCCCTTCAAACTCAAACTCAAATTCACCTGATAATAACCGGATCAAATAGGTCCCTTTCTTCAGTTTTTCAACATTTATTGCCGATCTAACTTCAGTTGAGTTAGTAAACTTCTTAATTTCCCTACCCTTCATGTCAATAATTGATCCTGAAAAATTGCTTCCCGGTGGCAGCCCTGAAATGTTTATTTCTGAATTTGCAGGATTGGGCCAAATCTTAACATTTCCAAGAGAATTTTCATTAATAAATGTACTTACAAGCTGAATATCGAGAGTTGTGTCCCTTCTCAGGTACAATTCATCTTCAATTTTATTATACCCGTCTTTTACAATTGAATACGAATAAATTGAATCAGTATGCATATCCCTGAAGGTTGCTATTCCTGTTGAACTGCTTATCAGTGTGTCGTTTTTGATACTGATTTTCGCATTATTCACAGGAGTAGTACCGTTTTTTAACCTGAACTTTATATCGGCATATAACGGTTTTAAAAAGTATGTGAATGTTGTATCGGAAGAAACAATAACAGTGGTATTAATTTTATTGTATGAAGAATTTCTGATGGTAACTTTATACTCGCCAAAAGTAAGCTCCCTGTATGCACTGCCTTGAAAATTAGTTGAAACACTGTCCTGCCCCACTTTGATCCAGACTCCCCAAATACCCGATCCGACAAAAATATCCTTAATCTGGAATTCAACCAGGTAATTTATCTTTTCAACGAAAAGTGTTAACACAGTATCGCCGGAAATACTAAAATCAATACCACTTGATAAATTGTAATGTTCTTTGAAAAATTCAATGCTGAAACCGGAAGGCAGGTTTTCAAAAATAACTTCGCCGTTTGAATCAGTGTATTTTGTTTCACCACCGGCAGTAATCCTGCAGTTTTCAATATTTTGTTGGGAATTTATGTCTTTGACTACAAACTCAACCTGATACGATTCAACCTGTAAAGTATATGTTAAAGAGGATGACGCATCTATTGTAATTTCTTCACTTAATGCCTTATATCCTGTTTTCCTGACAATCAGGTTATGTGTACCTACCTGTACATCAATAGTAACATTTCCAAGGCTATCGGTTTGATAAGTATTACTGCCGATAGCAACTGTAGCATTTGCCAAAGGGTATGTTTCCTGGTATATGCCTTCTCCATCAACATGAATACTTACTGTATATTTTGAAGTTTCTGGCTCAGCCATACCTTCGACCAATAAATAATGAACAGAATAAGGCTCAGCTTCGAGTGAAATACCCCCATTGGTTTCAGCAGCAAATGCTTCGATACTATTATAATCTGAAGGCCCACCGGCTACCCTATCAGATTTATGCCCGTTTATTGCAACCTGCCTTGAGAATTCACCTTCCAGGTCGCCTCCTTCCAGCGTGTACCAGTAATATTTTTCACCTGCAGAAAAATTTTCAGTATTAATGCTTACAGTTTGTTTCTGATTTCCTTTATTCACTACAATAATACCAAGCGGCCCATTGTTAAAGGATGAAGCAAAACTTATTATATTTTCATCTCCACTTTCAGAGCCAACCAGTATATCGCCGGAATAACGTTGCATAAAAGTCAGGTAATAGTAAACCGGGTGAGGCTCAAAGTCATTAACTCCCGGCTCGCCTCTTGAAAAAGTACCATGGTCATTTCCATCACTCCAGCCATTTGCCAGATCCCACCGAGTTGCCAGGCCGTATTCATCTTCCATCAGTTTTCCTGTAACAAGTACAGAATGAATTCCATTTATATGGGACACCATTTGTTTTGAGCCAACAGCAAAAATGTTGTATTCTGTAAGGGCAATCGGTGCCGGACCAAAACCTGCTTCAGCCAGGTCAGCATTAACAGAATTTTTGAATTCTTCCGATCTTTCAAATGTGTTCAGAATTGTTTGGGCATCGGAATTTTCGTCATAGGGAGTATAATAATTATGAACAATATAAAAGTCAGCAAGGTCGCTGATTTCAGGCATCATTAATTCATTCCAGTCGGTTTGGATCGAATCCCATGATGTTTCACTTTCCCATGCCTGTACTCCGATATAAATCGGATGGCCTGTCTCTGTAGCAGCAGCTTTCATCGAATCAATAAAAACCCGGCAATGTTGCCCGTATATCCGGCCGTTTATATATTCCGGTTGCCCGTCTTTATTTAATGATGTATTAATTTTATAACCCGACTGCCAGTTTCCGAAATTTTCATTTCCGATTTCCCAATACCTGGTACGGCCGTTGTCGTAACGCACCCAGTCGGCAGCATAATGGGCTGCTTTTGCTACCGGGTCCTCACTCGTTCCGTAACGTGCATAAGCATAATTCACACAAATAATCCCTTCACAATTAACCGAATCCAGGAATCGGTAATAATTATCAACCGACATGGTCCATGTAGCAGGATCCCTTCCTTCCCAAAGCCCGTGTTCATCAATAACATACTGAGGCATATCATCCGGCCTTTGATTGGCTTCAAGGTCCCAGAAAAAAACATTTGATAAATTACCTCCCGGATACCTTAAAACATGGGGATTCATATCTTTCAGGTGCTGCACAAGTGTTGGATTATTATACATTACAGTGGAATAGGTATTTGCATTGTTGCCAAACAGATACGGAGAAATTTTCGAAACAGTATCCAATGCATTTATATTTATGAAAACTCCGGTTTCACCAACCGGTTTTTCCTTTATTATATATTGTGGTGTAACTGCATCTTTCTGAGCCCAGCCGTCCAGGAAAAATCCCTGAGTAGGCGCCTGTGCCCGGGAATTCAAAAAAAACATTTGTAAGAGGATAATAAAAACCAGATTCTTTTTCATTCTTCAAATAATATTAGGTTAGCATATTCAAATAAACAAAAATTATAAGACCAAATATCTTAGAAACAATTTAAATTAAAACAGAATTTAAAATTTCAACCGTGTTCATATAACACAAATAGATTGAATTTTAATAAATTACAAATGAAATTCTATATTAAATAATATGACTTTAGAATGTAAAAGCAATCATTTTAATTTAAATAATTATTACATTTGAGCGTCAATTGCAGAACCTTTCCCCTTTGCTTTTATAAACAGAATGGTTTTATTGCCATTATAAAGAATCAAAAAATGAAAATAAGAATTAGTTCGTTATTGGTAATAGTTTTAATTGTTTCCTGGAATTGTTCGAATAAAGACAGATCATTGGAAATTGCCAGTTACACATATGTTGAAGAACAAATTAAACTTAATCCTGAACTAAAAGAACGGCTTGGTGATTGGGTAAAGGAAGATGTTATCTGTTACGGATTGGTTGTACAGGTTGATGCAAATGGAATTGCACAATTCGGGAAACCTGTGAAAGCCAAAGTAATCCGATTCCAGGAAGACGGTGTAAAAATGAAAGCTATGGAAAAGGTAAGTGTTGCCGAAGTTGAAGGTTGTTCAAAAATGGGGCTGGCAAAAGGAGAAACATGGATCGAAAAGGACGGGGACCTTTTTAAAACCAGGGAAGAGGCAGTTAATTACCTGAAAGAAAACAAACTGGACAAAAGATAACAGGCGAAACCAAACAGGTTAATGAACGACAGGCAGCTTATTAAAGAAATACTGAAAAATAATAACCTCGCATTTCGATCTTTAACCGAAAAATATCAGAAACTTGTTTATAGTACAGCTTTCAGGTTAATTAAAAACCAGGCAGATGCTGAAGATATATTTCAGGAAGTATTCCTTGAAGTTTTCAGGTCATGCCAGTTTATAAAAAACGATGAAGACCTGACAATGTGGATTTATAAAATTACCTATAATAAATCCATAAGTTTTTTACGGAAAAAGAATCCGGCAAAGGCGCAAAATGAACCTGACGAGTTCCATTCAATAAAAAACGAAAATAAATTAATAGAACGGAACACTCCATCGAAACTAATTGAGCAACAGGAAGCGGAAATTATGCTTTTCCGTTTTATCGATGAACTTCCGGAAAACCAGAAGAAAGTACTGCTAATGCACAAATTTGAAGGTTTTTCACAAAAAGAAATATGCAATCAAATGAACCTCTCTCCTACATCGATTGAATCATTGATGTACCGTGCAAAAATGAACCTGAAGAAGAAACTAAAAACATATTTGAAACATAATTCCTGAAGATTATGACTAACAGGCAAAATACTTATAAATGGCTGAATATATTCTTACTGGTAATCAATATATCAGCGTTATCAGCATTCCTTTTTATGAATAAGGAACAAACAAACGACCTTAGCGACCAGTATAGTTCAGACGAATTCCTCAGAGACAGGTTAAAACTTACGGAGGAACAATATAACCAGATACTGGAAATGGACCAGGAAGTTTTCAGGAATTATCAGTTATTAATTGATATTGAATGCGAGGCCAACTTCGAATTGGTTAAACTTCTTTCATCAGAAGAAGCAACTGATGAGCAAATAAAAGCTACACTTGAAAAGATAGGCCGTTATCACAGGTTAATAAAAAGGCAAACGGTTAAACATTTCCAGAATATAAAAAGTATCTGCAATGACGAGCAGAAAGAACTGTTAGACAATCTGTTAATTGAAATGATGGAGGTTGGTGATAATTGCCAGTACTGTAATAAAACCAACTGTTCCAGAAGAAATCAATTAGAAAAATAAAAAACTGCGCCAGATTTTAATTTTATTTTCGTCTTAAACTACAATGATGGATAATAATCAGAAAGGAAATATGGCTTTTCCGCGAGGAAATGAAAGTCATCCGGATAATTTCCGGGACGCCGGTTACGACATCTATGTTGAAAAAATACTGGCTGTAATCGATATTGATGCTGATTTACCCGATGGCTTAATTGAGAAAGTTATGCAAAGGAAGGAATCTGTTAAAATTGACAAACCATCCGGGTTCGATGCATTAAAATATCTTCAGATTGCAGCTGTATTGGCTGCCGGGATATTTATCGGGATATTGTTGGGTAAAAATGCTGATGTCAACACATTCAGGCAAAAAAAATCGCGTGAAGATAAGGCTCTTATTGAATTACGCAACGAACATTACCTCTCTGATGATTATACATTCGGAAGGCTGTAATAAAGGATTGTTAAATAATAATCAAACCACAATTCGTAAACAGTCTGAATAAGATAATATTAATATTTTAGAAAACATTTAAACTGAGGTTTAAATTAAAACCGGATTTATGAAACTTAAAACCAAAAGGGTCAACTGGCCGCGTCTTACGGTTCAGTGGATTGTTGTAATTGTTATTTTAATATTGATTTTTATTCCCGGGTTAATTATTACCGGCACTCCTGATTTTGAAGCATATTGCCCGTTTGGCGGGTTGCAGGCACTTGGTAGTTATTTCTTAAGCGGAGCCTTATCGTGTACAATGACAAGTGCACAAATTGTATCAGGACTTTTACTTTTTGCAGGCATTTTGCTTTTCAGCAAACTTTTCTGCTCCTATATCTGTCCTGTCGGGACAATCAGTGAATGGCTCGGAAAACTAGGGGATAAACTAAAAGTAAGGTTTACAATTAAGGGGATAGCTGATAAAATTTTACGTTCGTTAAAATATATCCTGCTATTTATTACACTTTTTTTCACCCTGCAATCGAATGAATTGTTCTGTAAAAAATTCGATCCTTATTTTGGTTCAGTTACTGGTTTTGGTGCCGATGTTGTCCTGCTTTACGCTGTAATTGCAATTGTTGTTGTAATTTTCGGATCCATATTTATCAGGCTGTTCTGGTGTAAATACCTTTGCCCGCTTGGTGCCATATCTAACCTTTTTAAATTCTCATTGTTTTTTATTGGAGTTTTAGGTATTTACCTGATCCTCCTGCAATTTAATGTTTATATCAGTTATGTATGGCCTCTTGCCATTGCCTGTTCAGGTGCTTTTATCATTGAACTTATAGGTCAGAAAAGCCGGATTTTCCCTGTTGCTAAGATCACCCGGAATACGGATACCTGCACGTCATGCCAGCTATGTTCAAAAAAATGCCCGCAGGCAATTGATGTAGCAAGCCTTGAAACAGTTAAACATGTTGACTGTAATTTGTGTGGCGATTGCCTGCTGGTTTGCCCGGAGAAAAACACACTTACAATAAATAAGAAAAAAAGTTTAAAACGGTCACCGGTATTTATGGCTATTGCCCTGGTGATAATTGCAATAACACTGGGCTCGGTTTGGGAAATACCAACAATAAACCTGCGGTGGGGAGAACCGGAAGAGATGGAAAACTCTGTAGAATATTCACAATCCGGCCTTCAGAATATCAAATGTTACGGAAGTTCAATGGCTTTTGCCAACCAAATGAAAAAAGTAGACGGAGTTTATGGTGTTGCAACCTTTGTAAAACATCACCAGGTTAAAGTATTGTACAACCCTGAAATCCTTACTGAAGAAGAACTTCAGGAAGCCATGTTTACACCTCAGAAAAAGCCGGTATCACCTCTTAAAAAAGGAGTTGAAACTGTTTATACTGTTTCGCTGAAAATGGAAAACTTTTTCGATAGTTTTGATTTTAATTACCTGAGTATCCTTTTAAAACAGGAAACAAATGCTGT
>JAFGGF010000399.1 GCA_016930735.1 Prolixibacteraceae bacterium | reverse complement strand
GTCCTTAATTATCCTGTTTACAATCTTGTCGATCTCAGGTACAGCCTTATAGGAGAAAAAAACCGGTTCGATGTTGGAATTAAGATATCGTGTAAGTACCATTCGGTCATCTTCTTTCTCAGGACGGGTTAATTCATGTTTTCTAATAATCCCATTATTGTAATCTTCACAGGCAGCTGCACCTACAATTCCATATTGGGTTTTACCGTTCATAGTCTGCGCATAAATATAAAATTTCGGATTTTCATCTTTAATAAGCCATCCCTTTTCCTGAAATTTTTTAAAGTTGGAAACCGATTTTTTATAAACTTCTTCTGAATGAATATCAGTCCCCTTAGGGCAGTCAATTTCGGCGCGGGTAATATACAAAAGGGAACATTCCTTGTCTTTTGCCATTTTTGCTGCTTCCTCCGAATTCATCACATCGTAGGGCAGGCAGGCAAGTTTCTCAACAATGTTTTTTGGTGGGCGAAGACCTCTGAATGGTTTTATTGTTGCCATAAGAAAAAGTCATTAGTCATTAGTCAAAAGTAATCAGATTTATTTGTTACTGAAATTCTAATTTACTTTGAAAGTAATATCATTGTTTTCAAAGAAGTTAACAATTTGTTCTGCAGCAGCAATTCCGGCATTAATATTTGCTTCAGCAGTTTGGGCACCCATTTTATTCGGAGTAAAAAAATATTGTCCTTCACACTTTTCAATTATTTCATTTTTACAATCAGGCTCAATATCGGATACATATTTAAAATCAGGCCTTTCTAATAAAATTCTCAAGAGACTTTTTTCACAAATAACTTCCTTTCGAGCTGTATTTATAAGAATTGAATTTTCAGGCATTCTACTTAATAAATTATAATTGATTGATTCTTTTGTTTTTTCGTTAGCCGGAATATGCAAAGAAATATAATTACATGAAGAATAAAGCTCTTCTGCCGTTTTGCATGCCTTTACGCCATCATTTTCAATAATAACTGCATTAATAAAAGGATCGAAAGCAAATACATTCATTCCAAATCCTTTTGCTATAGCAGCAACAATCCTTCCAACATACCCATAAGCATGAATCCCAAGTTTTTTCCCTTTCAATTCATTCCCTGATTTCCCGTTAAAACAGCCTCTTGAAATATACACCATCAAGCCAATCGCCAGTTCCGCTACGGCATTTGAATTTTGTCCCGGCGTATTCATCACCACGATATCTTTTTCTGCAGCAGTTTTACAGTCAATATTATCATAACCTGCACCTGCCCGGACAACAATTTTTAAATTTCTGGCTACTTCCAGAACTTCTGCATCAATAATATCGCTGCGTACTATTATTGCCTCAACACTTTCAACTGCAGTTATTAAATCCGATTTCTCCTGATATTTTTCAAGGATAATTAAATTGTAACCAGCCTTTTCAAATATTTTACTGATTTTAGTTGTGGCTTCGCTGGCGAATGGTTTTTGAGTAGCTACTAATATTTTCCTCATTTTTTCTCTTTTTAAAAAGGTTTTAAACTTATTTATTTAATTGCAGCGATATGAGAAAACTGAGGAACAGGATGCAGGAATCTGATTTCCCGCACCCTGATATATTTAAATTGATTTTTCAAAATCCTGCATTGCCTGAATCAAAGCATTTATGCTATCAACAGGCATTGCGTTGTATAAGGATGCCCTGAAGCCTCCTACCGAACGATGGCCTTTAATCCCAACCATTCCTTTCGAAGTTGCATATTCAAGGAAAGCCTGTTCCTTATCGGCATATCCAGGAGCCATAACAAATGTTACATTCATCCGTGACCTGTCTTCAACAGCTTTGATATTTGGTTCAAAAAGTTTATTCCGGTCAAGTTCATCATAAAGTAACCCGGCTTTTTTGATGTTAATTTTTTCAATGGTTTCGACACCTCCCTGTTCTTTAAGCCAAATCAAAGTCTGTAAACAGCCAAAAACAGATAATGTAGAAGGTGTATTAAACATTGAACCATTATTAATTTGAGTTCTGTAATCAAGAATCGTAGGAATTGGCCGATCAACCTTTCCAAGTGCTTCATCTTTAACGATTACCAGGGTTGCTCCCGATGGACCCAGATTTTTCTGTGCTCCTGCATAGATTGCATTATATTTTGCAACATCAACCGGACGGCTGAAAATATCAGATGACATATCTGATACCAGCGGTATCGGAGATTCAGGATCACTTAAAAAGGCGGTTCCGAATATGGTATTATTTGATGTATAATGCAAATAATCAGCGTCTTCCGGAATAGAATATTCTTTCGGAATATAATTGAAGTTAGCATCCTTTGATGATGCAACTTCGACAACTTCACCAAATAATTTTGCTTCCTTAATGGCTTTCGACGACCAGGAACCTGTGTTCAGGTATGCAGCTTTTTTGTTCATCAGGTTATAAGGAGCCATTAAAAACTGGGTGCTGGCACCTCCCTGTAAAAACAAAACTGAATACCCCGATGGCACGTGCAATAATTCTTTTACAAGGGCTATTGCCTCGTCCATTACTGCAACAAACTCTTTACTCCGGTGCGAAACTTCCATAACCGATAATCCTGTTCCGGCAAAATCGATGGCAGCTTCTGCTACTTTTTGTTTTGTAAACTCGGGTAAAATTGATGGACCCGCATAAAAATTGTGCTTTTTCATCTTTTAAAGTTTTTGTTGTTAGTCCCTGATCCGGTTTTTTGTTTTAAAGATTAATTTCCTCATTTAAATCTCATATCTGCAATTAAAATGTAAAAGAACAGATTATTTACCAGCTATGCGATGAGAAAAATCAATCTTAATTTAATTGTTATAAGTTTTAAAACATCATTAATGTCCCTTTTAAAGAACTATAAATCTAACACTTATAAATTAAAACCCGAACAGAAGTAATAATTTAAAATCAAATATATGCAAATCATCCCAGATTGTAACAGAGAAAGGCTTCTAATTATCAAATGTTAAAAAAATATCAATCCACAGAAGTATTAAAGAAAAAATTCTATATTGAATATTAATTGACTTCTTAAGGAGTCCTTTCTCCAAGAAGGCGTTTTAAAATTAGGTCCAGAGGTTAAAAATTAGCAAAAAATATGGAATATTAGAAAACTGGAATTTTTTCAAATAAACGGAAGTTTTACAATTTCAGCCGGAATATTTTTATTTCTAACCTGAATATAAACAGTTGTTCCCAACGCGGTATATTCTTTATCGATATAACCAAGGCCAATTCCTTTTCCCATGACAGGTGACATAGTACCTGAAGTTACTTTTCCAATTACAGAACCTTCGCTGTTAACAATTACATAGCCGTGCCTAGGTATACCTCTTTCTGTTAAAACAAATCCTTTAAGCCTCTTTTCAACTCCTTCGTTTTTCTGCATTTTCAGATACTCTGAATCAACAAAATCACGGTTATTGTTGAATTTGGTGATCCACCCAAGCCCTGCTTCAATAGGTGATGTTGTATCATCTATGTCGTTTCCGTAAAGGCAATAACCCATTTCCAGTCTGAGTGTGTCTCGTGCACCCAGGCCAACAGGTTTGATCCCAACCTCTTTTCCGGCTTCAAATATTGCATTCCAGATAAGTTCAGCTTTATTATTCGGAAAATATAGTTCAAAACCACCTGCACCGGTATAGCCTGTTGCAGAAATATTAACATTATCAACTCCCGCAATTTTTCCGGTTTTAAAAGTATAAAACCTTATTTCCGAAAGATTTACATCCGTAAGTTTCTGAAGTATTTCAACCGCCTTGGGCCCCTGAACTGCCAATTGGCTTACATCATCTGAGATATTGTATAAATCTGCCCCAACAGTATTCTGGGATTTTACCCAGTTCCAGTCTTTTTCAATATTTGCCGCATTTACCACAAGCATATATTTTTCCGGTTTAAGGCAATAAACAAGGAGGTCGTCAATAATTCCTCCTCTTCCATTTGGGAAACAGGTATACTGAGCCTGTCCTGATTGTAATATCCTTGGATCGTTGGAAGTAATTTTACTTATCAGGTCAAGTGCATGCCGCCCTTCAACCAAAAATTCTCCCATATGCGAAACATCAAAAACACCTGCACTATTCCGCACCGCCATGTGTTCGTCAATGATCCCACTGTATTCAATTGGCATTTCATAACCGGCAAATTCAACCAGTTT
>JAFGGF010000398.1 GCA_016930735.1 Prolixibacteraceae bacterium | reverse complement strand
ATTAAATTAGCTCTTTTCTGTCTCCCCATTGTATTCTAAAATCCGGTTTAACCCGATTCCTGTTAAATTGAAATTTACAAAGAAAGAATTTTTTAATTTCTTATCAAAAAAATTAGCGTCTCCACCAGTAATAATAACTTTTAAATTTTTATAAAATTCCTTAAATAAGCTTATTGTATTATCAACTTCGTAAATTATTCCGTTTTGAACACCTGCTCTGATCGCAGTTTCAGTGGTATTGCCAAATAATATATCAGTATCTTCAAGACCGACCAAAGGTAAATTACCCGTAAAATTATTTAAGGCATTAAACCTCATATTAATTCCTGGAGAAATATTTCCACCCAAAAAAACTCCTTTTTCACTTATAAAATCGAAAGTTATTGCCGAACCCGCATCAATAATAAGCAAATTTGAATCGGGGTATAAAAAATTAGCACCAACAGCAGTTGCAATCCTGTCGTTGCCAAGTGTTTCCCTGCTTTTATAATTATTCTGAATCGGCAAAGGAGTTTTATAATCCAGTTCAATAAAAATATCAAAATTCCTTTTTAATAGTGCCTTAATCTCTTCCGGATATTTTTTTACAGCCGAAATAATGGCTTGATCCAGTTGCGGGTATTCATTTTTTAACAGATCAATATACTCCGGTTTGAATTCATCAACCGGAACCGAAACTGCCAGTTCCCCCCTGTTAAAAATATAGAATTTAGTCCTGGTATTTCCTATGTCGATAACCAGGTTCATCAATCAATAATTTTCTGGCTGATATCAAGAGCTTTTACTGAATGGGTTAAAGCACCTATTGA
This sequence comes from Prolixibacteraceae bacterium, assembly GCA_016930735.1. GTDB lineage: Bacteria > Bacteroidota > Bacteroidia > Bacteroidales > Prolixibacteraceae > JABMQB01. The sequence goes on along the minus strand of JAFGGF010000398.1, from coordinate 2,006 downwards.
AATATAATCAACGCCTGTTGCTGCCACGTTGCTAATTCTTTTTAATGTCATATTTCCTGAAGCTTCAATTTTTGCTCTTTTATTTATAATTTTCACTGCTTCCTTCATGACTTTTGATTTCATATTATCGAGCATAATAATATCGACATCGGATGCAAGTGCTTCCCTTACTTCGTCGAGGTTTGTGGTCTCAACCTCAATTTTTATACTTTTCGGAACATGTTCCCTGATCTCTTTAACTGCTTTGGTTATACTTCCGGCCACTTTAATGTGATTATCCTTGATCATTACCATATCGTATAATCCAAACCTGTGATTTGAAGCACCCCCCATTTTAACTGCATATTTATCCAGGAACCTGTATCCTGGGAGGGTTTTACGGGTATCCAGAATTTCAACTTTATAACCTTTCACTGCCTCCATACACAGATTTGCATAAGTGGCAATCCCTGATAATCTTTGTAAAAAATTCAATGCTTTTCTTTCACCTGAAAGCAGAGCCCTGAAATTTCCCCTGAATTCTACAATTTCATCTCCCGGCATAACCTTAGTCCCATCCGGTTTTTTTTCATTCCATTCAATCTGAGGATCAAACCGGCTGAAAACATATTTTGCTACCGGCAAACCGGCAATAACACCCTGTTCTTTTGCAATTAAAACCGCAGTCCTGATTTCATTGGGAGGAACCAGGTTATTTGTCGTAATATCTCCATCTCCGATATCCTCGGCATATGCCAGGTCAAATAAAATTTCTGCTGATTTTAATACTTTTTCATTCATGAATACTTCAATTATAGTTGTTCAAAGCTGATTTTCCTGTTTTTCTGTTGAATTGTATGAGCCTTAAATTCAGGGCTTTGCTTTTGAAAATCTTCTCTTATATGCCCTCCCCTGCTTTCTTCCCTTATTAATGCTCCTTTTGTAATTAAAAGGCCAATAGCGGCTGCACTTTTTATTTTTAACAGATTATATTCATTCTTAAAGTCATCAAACTCCTTTGAAATCATTTCCAGCCTCTTTAAAGCTTTTGTCAATCCCTCCCTGTTTCTGACAATTCCAACATAATTTGTAAGTATTTCTGCAATTTCGTTTTTATATTTCAGAAACAATGTTTCATTATTCTGATTGATTGTTACAGGGTTGATACTGGTTGCGTCGTAATCAAAAGGTTTAAGTCTTGCAGCACTTTCGCTTGCGCGTTTCCCAAAAACCAGGCACTCGGCCAGCGAATTACTTGCAAGGCGGTTTGCTCCCATTACACCTGTTGAAGCTGTTTCGCCACAAACAAACAAACCTTTTAAATTTGTCTCGCCATTCAGTCCCGACCTGATCCCACCTACCATATAATGAGCTGCCGGAGAAATTGGTATTGTATCTTTTGTAAGATCATAACCAAATTCACTCAGTTTTTCTTCAATATTATGAAACCTCTTTTTTATATGACCTGAATTCAGGTGTTTTAATGACAAGTAGACAACCTTATTTTCTGACTTTTCTATCTGCCTGTATATTGAATAAGCTACAACATCACGCGGGGCCAATTCTGCCAGTGGGTGAATATCTTTCATAAACCTTTCACCTTTTTCATTCAGCAACCAGGCACCTTCACCACGCACTGCTTCACTTATCAGAAAAGCATCTTCTCCGGGAATTGAAAGAGCAGATGGATGGAACTGTACAAATTCCATGTCTGCGATTCTGGCTCCGGCTTCATAAGCCAGTGCTATTCCATCGCCGGTTGCAGTGTGAGGGTTGGTTGAGCGTACAAAAATCCTGGAAAATCCACCAGTTGCTAGTATTACTGCATTTGATTTAAAAATGATATTTTCTTTTGTTTTAAAATCAATAGCATGAACTCCTGCCACACGGTTATTTTGTTTTAATAATTTTACAACAGATGTAAATTCAAAAGGGTGAACTGTTTCCCTTTCTTTTGCTTTTCTCAGCATAAAACAAGTGAGTTTTTTCCCTGTTGCATCTCCATCGGCGTGTAAAATCCGGCGTTT
>JAFGGF010000010.1 GCA_016930735.1 Prolixibacteraceae bacterium | reverse complement strand
CTCGATAAATTTGATAATATTCATATCATTTCTGTTTCCCATAAGATAGTGTTTTTATATTTTAGTGGTACGTAATCGGATATGCAATTATATATTAAACTAAATTCTTTTTGTTAAATTCAGCCTTTTAAAAAATCATTGGGCTGGTTTAATGAGAATAGCATACAGATTAACTTTTTATTCCGTTTTATCCTTTATTTTCTTCCATTCCGACTTACATGCAACTAATAATCAGAAAATTAATCTACCCAATATAATAAATGATATCGGATATTATGTTGATACCGAAAATAAGGAGTTTGAAGATATATTGAATTTGCCGCAGAATAAATTTGCCAAATATGAAGGACAGGAATTTTTAAATAATAAAGTGTACTGGTTTAAAATAACCATAAACAACCACCTTGCTACCGATACAAAATACATGCTCCACTTTAATACTACCATCGGAAATATTCAACTATATCAGTCCTACAGTCGGGATTCATGGAGAGAAGAAACGGCAGGTGTTCTGGTTCCTGAAATTGACAGGGCACATAAAGGTTTTATAAAAGACAAACTTTCATTTTATATTTCTGATCAGGATCAAACTGTTTTTTATTTAAGAATATTTGACAAGTGGGAATATCCGCCAAAATTTTCGGAATTTACCGTAGTTGCGGTCGGTAAATTTGAAAAATGGTATAACAGAAACAATGAATTACAATTTTTCTTTCTCGGAATAATTGCTGTTTTGTGTCTGTTTAATTTTATTCTTTATCTTTTTACACACGAAAAAATTTATATCTACTATTTTTTTTATGTCGGGTTTGCAGCTCTTTATTTTGCAACTTACTACCAGATAATTGAGGCCGGTTTTTTATCCCGCCATCCACTTCTTTTTAATTACTTCATTTATGCTACCATCATTAATCAGGCTATTTATTTTTGGTTTTTGTTTTTTTTATTAAAAGATATTGGCGTAGAAAAACAGCGTTTATTAATTCGCAGATACGGTGTTTTTTTAATATTGGCATGTATAATCATATTTTCAATTTCTGTTTTCAATTTTAAGGTAGCAATAAAACTGAACAGTTATTATTCGATGGTGAATTCTGTTTTTGTAGTTGTGTTTTTTGTTATGCTTTTTAAAAAAGTACCGGCAACAATAAAAATACTTCTTACAGGTTCGTTGTTTGTAGTCATTGGTGGCGCAGGTACTGTTATTTCAAATCTGATTGATATTTCTGTAGCCCACATGAGTTATTATCAGGCAGGTTTTTTTATTGAATTGATATTTTTCACAGTTGCAGTAAATTTTATGCATTACAACGATCGGATGGACATTATAAAAACAAAGCTAAATAATTCAATTCTTGAAGCGAAAAATCTTAAAAAAGAAAATGAAACTCGTTTATTAGAGGAAGAATTAAACCTGAAAAACAGGGATCTGGCAACCAAAGCCATGATGATTTCACAAAAAGAGAATTTACTAAAAAGTGTTTCAGATAAATTAAAAAATGAAATTGAGGAAAACAAAGATTCAAATAGTGGGATCCAGAAAATAGTCTACGATCTTGGTTTGAAAGATTATTATAACTATTGGGACGAATTTGAAATACATTTTACAAAAGTCCATCCTGATTTTTATAAAAATCTGAATAACAAATACCCTGGTCTTACTGCCAATGAAAGAAAGATTTGTGCATTTATAAAGTTAAACATGTCAACCAAGGATATTGCCAATATCACCAAAAAGAGCCCTCAAAGTATCATTATGGCACGTTACCGGCTTCGAAAAAAAATGGGCCTGAACAAAAATGCAAACCTTGATATCGAGATGGCAGGAATAAATTAAATTGCCCAGTCAGGGAAAACATTTACATCAATTCCAAAAACAACTGTTCCCCAGAAATACATCAGCAGCGTAGCTATGATGATACCAATCATATTCAGTAGAAAACCTGTTTTTACCATGTCCTTTACCTGAAGGTGGCCTGTCCCGAAAACGATGGCATTTGGAGGTGTTGCAACAGGGAGCATAAATGCCAGTGAACCTGCTAATGTTGCCGGTACCATAAGCAACAAAGGATTTACATGAATACTTATTGCTAATCCAGCCAAAATCGGAAGGATCATTTCTGTTGTGGCGGTATTTGATGTAAGTTCGGTAAGGAACGACATCATGCCGACAATTATTAAAGTAAGTATGATTGGAGGAACAGAAGCCAGTCCTGCCATTGAATCACCAAACCATTGCGATAATCCTGAATCGACAAAACCTTTTGCCAGGGCAAAACCACCACCGAATAACAAAACGATCCGCCAGGGCATTTTCCGTGCTGTTTTCCAGTCGAGCAACCGTTCACCTTTTTCAGTTTTCGACGGGATCAGGAAAAGGATTACAGCTATAAAAATTGCAACTGTCCCATCATTAATAAATTCCGGATTTTTAAATAATTCCGACCATCCCGGGATTTTAACAAACTGCAGATCAAACCCCGACCTGAAAATCCAGAGTAAAGCAAGAGTTATAAAAAGCGTAAAAACAGTTTTTTCTTCAGGTTTGGCTTTTCCCAGGTTTTGATATTCTTCCCTGAAATCTTCCCTGCTAAGTTTTTTCCATTTTTTCTTCGGTTTGTACATAAAAAACAGCAATAACCAGGCACCTGCAAACATTAGTGCAGAAACAGGCAATGCAAATAATATCCAGTCGGCAAAAGTTATTTCAGGAACATTAGGGAAAACTATGCTGATAATCCGGGCAAACGATAGGTTTGGTGGTGTCCCAACTAAAGTAGCAATCCCTCCGATAGAAGCTGAATAGGCAATTCCAAGCAACAATCCAATGGAATATTTTCCCATTTTAGGTTTTCCAAGGTTTTCTTCCAGTTTCAGAATAATTGACATGGCTATAGGAATCATCATCATGGCAGTTGCTGTGTTTGACATCCACATGGATAAAACTGAAGTTGCCAGCATAAAATTCATTAAAATCCTACCGGGGCTAACGCCAAATAAAATCAGTATTTTTAAGGCAATCCTGCGATGTAAGTTCCACCGTTCCATGGTCAGTGCCATCAGAAATCCACCTATAAATAAAAAGATCAGGTGGTTAAAATACATGGCAGAAATGGTTTTTCCATCAACTACACCTAATAATGGGAATAAGGCAACCGGCAACAAGGCAGTTGCTGCAAGCGGAATTGCTTCGGTTACCCACCAAATGGCCATCAGCAAAGCTATGGCAAAAGTGTAGGTAACATTTTTATTTGTTGGATCGAGGTCGAAAAAGAGGATAATAATTAAACTGATTAACGGGGCAACTATAAGTGCAATGGTTTTTGCTGGTGATGCTTTTTGATTGGTTTTTGGCATTTTGTAAAGCTTTGCGCCATTAGCAACGAGCTTCGGGCATGCCTAAAATACTAAAAAGTGCTGAGAAATGATTAGTTAAAAAGGAAAAAGGATTCCATCTCTTTCAAAAGATGGAATCCTTGTCTAATATCTTTAATCTAAAAATCCAATATCTGTTTAAACCAATCCTGAAAATCCCATAAATGCCATGGCGAGGATTCCGGCAGTAATCAGTGCAATAGGCGTCCCTTTTAGTCCTTTGGGAACATCCATGAGATCAAGTTGTTCACGTATCCCTGCAAATAGGACCAAAGCCAACCCAAATCCAATTGCATTTGAAATAGCGAAAACCACGCCTTCCATTAAATTAAATTCCTTTTGAATTGTTAACAGGGCAACCCCGAGAATGGCACAGTTGGTAGTAATAAGCGGAAGGAAAATACCCAAAGCCTGATACAATGCCGGGCTGACTTTTTTCAGGATTATTTCGACAAGCTGAACCAGTGCTGCAATAATCAGGATAAAAGTAATGGTTTGCAGATAAGCCAGGTTAAGCGGATTCAGGATAAATTCCTGAATCAGGTAGGTAACAATGGTTGCCAGTGTCATTACAAATGCAACAGCCCCTGCCATCCCGGCTGCGGTCGATATTTTTTTGGAAACCCCCAGGAAAGGGCAAATTCCAAGGAACTGCATCAACACAATGTTGTTTACAAGGATGGCTGATAATATTATAATAAAGTAATTCATGATTGATCTTCTTAAGCTTTGTTAATTTTTTTAATTACCGAAATCAGATAGCCCAATACGATAAAAGCTCCCGGAGGCAACACAAACAGCAGGGTAACATAGTCTTCTGAATATATAGGTATATCAAAGATTTTTCCGCTGCCCAGAATTTCCCTGATGCTGCCAAGTAAAGTCAGTGCAAAACTAAAACCCAGCCCCATTCCCAATCCGTCGATCATGGAGGAGAAAACGGTGTTTTTTGATGCAAAAGCTTCGGCACGTCCAAGCACTATACAGTTAACCACAATTAAAGGAATAAATAATCCCAGGCTTTTATAGAGAGCCGGAACATAAGCCTGCATAACCAACTGAACGATAGTTACAAAAGTTGCGATAATTACAATAAAAGCAGGGATTCTGACTTTGTCAGGAATTTTACTTTTCACGAGTGAAACCACCAGGTTCGACATGGTTAAAACAAAGGTTGTTGCCAGCCCCATTCCCAGTCCGTTAATTGCCGATGAGGTTACACCAAGTGTTGGGCACATTCCTAAAAGAAGGATAAAAACAGGATTTTCCTTTATAAAACCTTTGGTGAAATTTTTCAAATTATTCATTTTTTATTCCTCCTTTATTTTAATTTACCTGAGCAGTTGCCGGTTCAATTTTATTTTCTTTATACCCTTCATAAGCCCTTACCATTGCATCAAGGAAAGCCCTTGAAGAAATTGTTGAAGCAGTAATCGCGTCAATTTCTCCTCCGTCTTTTGAAACCTGGAATTTTGTATTGCCAGGATTTTTTCCGATCACACACTGTTTGGGTTTTTCCTGATTATTAAACCAGATTCCCATTTTTGATCCAAGCCCGGGTGTTTCAGCATGTTCCAGCACTTCATATCCTGAAAAATTCCCTTCGGCGTCAATCCCAGCCATTACTGAAATATAACCGCTGAATCCCTTTTTTGTGTAGGTTTTGATTGCCATTCCCACCAGGTTACCGTTTTTGTAAGCCGGATAAAATTCAAGGCTGTCGTCTCCTGGAGTAGTAGCAACTTTAAATTCACCCTTGATTTCATCATATTCCGGTAAAACCTTTTTAATTGCTTTCATTTTCGCTTCCAGTTTGGCAGCTTCAATGGCATCTTTGGTCAGGTCATTTACATATCCCAACGATCCGCCTGCTATGAGTGTTACCAGAAATAACACTACAACCATATTTTTGAATGTCGATTCGAGTTTTGCCATTATTTAGTCCCTCCAAATCGTTTAGGTTTTATATAAGTATTAATAAGTGGTGTTACGGCATTCATCAGCAGGATTGCAAATGAAATACCTTCGGGGTAAGCACCCCAGGTCCTTATCGAAATTGTTATAATTCCGATTCCCACACCATAAATAATCTGTCCTTTTGGGGTCATTGGTGAGGTAACCATATCGGTTGCCATAAAAATTGCTCCGAGCATGGCACCACCGGTTAATAAATGAAAAACCGGGTTCATGAATATCTCAGGATTTACCAGCCAAAGGATTCCTGAAAAGATTGCCATAGACCCCAGAACAGCAACCGGGATATGCCAGGTAATCACTTTCCTGAATAACATATAAATACCACCAACTATTAAAAGAAGAGCCGATACTTCACCAAGTGAACCGCCGATATTACCAAGAAGCATATCCATAGTTCCCGGAACATCTCCCAAAACATCGCTTAAAACCTGACCGTTTTTAATACTTTCCTTGATCAATCCGAGAGGTGTTGCTGATGTAACTGCGTCAACTCCGCTTTGTATATTTACCGGCCAGGAAGTCATGTGGACAGGGAAAGATATCAAAAGAAACACCCTGCCAACCAGTGCCGGGTTAAAAATGTTATTTCCCAAACCTCCAAACGAAAGTTTTGCAATTCCAATTGACACCAGGGCCCCAATAATTATAATCCACCATGGAATGTTTGCAGGAACGTTAAACGCCAGCAGGATTCCTGTGATAATTGCTGAACCATCGGTGACACTCGGAGTAACTTTCATCAGGAATTTCTGGATCAGGTATTCGAAAACGATACAGGCTGCAACAGCTGTCAGCGTTACCCGAAGTGCATCAAATCCAAAAACAAATACCGACCAGGCAAGGGCAGGCATCATCGCCAAAACAACCCGGTACATTATTTTATTCACCGATTCATCGGAATGTACATGAGGTGATGGCGAAACGGTTAATATTTTACTCATTATCTTATTAAATTTTAAATTCTTAATTATGAATTTTAAATTATTTTTTCTTGCGATGTTTTACAATTGAAGTTAAAATACTGATTATTTCATCAATCCTGTTTAAGTAAAATGTAACATCAATATTTACCAATTGGCTTTCATTTAAAAGTTTTAACCAATATCTGGTTTCCCTGGCTTCTTTTGATGCAATAGACATTTTACTGATAAAATCCTTTTTTGATTGTGCAGCTGATGCCTCTTCAATATTAGCCCCGATACTGGTACCACATTTTAATAATTGTTTTGAAATAATGTATTCCTTTTCAATTGTTAATTTTTTATATAATTCGATAATGGATATAGCAAACTCAAAATTTTTTTGCTGTATAACATTATCTTTTTTCATTATTTAATTTTGCATATCATGAATTCAAAATTTAAAATTCAGAATTCAAAATTAATTTTTACGTGCGCGCATAATCTGGCCAACTTTCCCTTTCCCCAACCTTATATAATCAAGCAATGGGCGGTTTGAAGGGCAGGTGTAACTACACGATCCGCATTCGATACAATCCATTACCTTGTTTGCTTCAACGGCATCCCACATTTGTTTCTGAGATACAGTCATCAGAAGGTAAGGTTCAAGACCCATCGGGCAAACTGATACACATTTTGAACAACGGATACAGGCAATCGTTTCCCTACGTTTTGATTCCTCATCTTTTATAATAAGAATTCCTGAAGTTCCTTTTGTAACCGAAACATCGGTTTTAGCAATGGCTTTTCCCATCATTGGACCGCCGCTTATTATTTTGCCGGTATCTTCAGGTGTGCCTCCTGCAGCTTCAATTAATTCAGAAACAGCAGTTCCTATCCTAACTTTAAAATTGGAAGGTTTTTCAACCGATTTTCCTGTTACGGTTACTATTCTTTCAAACAAAGGTTTATTTTTCTGAACAGCTTCATAAACCGCAAAAGCAGTACCTACATTGCTGACAACTGTTCCTACAGCAATGGGTAATCCTCCTGAAGGAACTTCACGTCCGGTTATGGCTTTGATCAGTTGTTTTTCGCCGCCCTGCGGATATTTTACTTTTAGTGAAACAACTTTGATATTTGGATATTCTTTTGTTTTTTCTGTTAAAAGTGAAATTGCATCAGGCTTGTTGTTTTCAATTCCGATATAGCCTTTTTCAATCCCCATGGCTTTCATCAGCAATCGGGTTCCTACAACAATCTCATTGGCTTTTTCAAGCATAAGCCTGTGATCCGAAGTCAGGTATGGTTCACATTCAACGCCGTTGATAATTAGTATTTCAGCTTTCATGCCTTTTGGCGGAACCAGTTTAACATGGGTAGGGAAGGTAGCTCCTCCCAGTCCAACAATACCTGCTTCCATGATTTTATCAACAATTTCTTTTGAATCGAGGTCGAAATCTTTAACCAGTTCTTCCGACCGGTCAATTTTTTCCAGCCATTCATCACCTTCAACATCGATAACAATTCCTGATTTCGGATAACCGGAACTATCGGGAATGATATCTATTTTTTTCACTTTTCCTGATACGGAAGAATGAATGTTTGCTGAAACAAAACCTCCGCTTTTCGCAATAACCTGACCTACTTTAACTTCATCGCCACGGTTTACCAGTGCAACTGCCGGTGCACCTATATGCTGTGAAACCGGTATGGAAACAGTTTTTGGAATTGCCAGTACTTCAATTGATTTTCCGGCTGATATTTTATTTTCAGGTGGATGTACTCCTCCGGGTTTAAATGTTTTTAACACGATGTACCTCCTCTTAATTTTCAGTTTGACATTCTTCTTTTTCTTCCGTTTTTATTTTCCGTGGAGGGAAGTTTAATTCCACGATTGAGTTTGTCGGGCAAACCGAAACACATTTGCGGCAGAGTTTGCATTTATCCGAATCGATAAAGGCAAGGTTGTTTTCAATGGTAATAGCATCAAACTTACATTCTTTTTCACATTTACCACAACCTATACAAGCTACGTTGCAAGCTTTTCTGGCTACCCCTCCTTTGTCTTCATTCCGGCAGGCGACAACTATTTTCCGGTCTTTCGGGAATTTTTTCCGAAGCTCGATAAGGTTTTTCGGGCAGGCATCCACGCAAGCGCCACAGGCCACACATTTATCATCGAGGATAAGAGGAACACCCAGGTTCGCTCTCAAATCAATGGCATCAAAATCGCAGGCATCCACGCAGTCGCCGTAACCCAGGCATCCAAACTGGCAATCGGTATCTCCGCTGTAAAGTGAAGAAGCTATTGCACAGGTAGCAGCACCATCGTAAGTGTTGGTTTTTGGCCGGTTGTCGCAGGTTCCGTTACAACGTATATATGCTACCCTTGGATCGGTTTTTACTGCTTCAAGCCCCAGTATTCCGGCAACATTTCCCATGGTATCGTTTCCTCCAACCGGGCAATTCAGGTCACTTAAATTTGTTTGTTTTACACAGGCTTCAGCAAAAGCCCGGCAACCTGCAAATCCGCACCCCCCACAATTGGCACCGGGTAAGGCTTCTTCAACCTCGTCGATACGGGGATCTTCATAAACCTTAAATTTCTGTGCTACAAAATAGAGGATAACTGCGGCCGCAATTCCGATCACACAGAGTGTGATCACAGTATATAAAATTGTTACACTCATGTTAGTTAATTTCTTCGATTTCGAATTTGAAGATTTTTTTTAAATGATCGCGAAAAAAATATAATGTTATATAGTATGGTATTAAAATTCCAAGTGAAATCAATCCGCTAACTCCTTCTTTTTCAGTAAGACTGGTTAAAGTTATTAAAGTTGCCAGCAAAATCAGGAATGGGAGCAGATAGCCGAAAAACAATGCTTTGAATCCGTTTGAGTTTTTAAACAGGATATTTACTTCGTCGCCGGGAGAATAACTTTTATTAAATCCGGTAATTTCAATTTCCTTTTCCTGAAAGTCGGAAACTGAGCATGCACCTTTAGCGTGACAGGCAGCACATGCCGACTCATTGATGAATGTAACTATCAATGAGTCAGGAGTTACAAGTTTGACAAAGGCCTTGTGCCTGATTACCTCACTCATCTGAAAAACTTCCCTTGTTTTGAAAGCACAAATCTAGGTATTTAGATAAATTAATCCGTGCAAAAACTCATAACTTACATGGGAAACCGTAATTTATAAAAATTCTAATTTAGATTTCGAAACCCGTATCTTCCTGGCTTGACTTTTCAAGGGCCTCTTTCCTCAAAGAATCTGCATCCCAGGCGCAATCAGACTCATGAATTGAGAAGTTTTTTTCAGCATCAAGTGTTTCTTTAATTTCTTGAGACAACCGTCTGGTTTCCTGAATAAAATGGCTTTCATCTTCCTGCCAGTGTTTGTATAATTCCTGTAAAATTTCTTCTTCATGATGTTTAAAAGTTCGCGCAGCGCGGTAAGCCTGGAATTTTGTAAATCCAAGCTCAGATAATGCTTTTGCACCCAGTTCAGCTGCCGAATTGAAGTTTTCCTGTTGAACTGTTTTAATTCCAAGCCTGAAAAATTCAAATACATGAAAAATATCTTTTGCCCGTGCTAATATTTTTACTTCGGGGTAATTTTTTTTAACAAATTCAGCCACTTTCAATGCATCATCATATTCAGCCATGCTGAGGATTAAAATTCTGGCATTGTGGATGCCTGCTTTTTCAAGAACAGGTGGACGGGTAACATCACCATAAAAAAGTTTAAATCCGTATCTACGCAACAATTCAATATTGGAAGGATTGCTGTCGATAAGAGTGACCTTAAAATTGTTAGCTATCAATAACCTGCCTACTGTTAATCCGAACCTTCCAAAACCGGCAATGATTATCTGGCTGTCTGTTTCATCGGGGATATCAGATTCCTCTTTGTTTTGTTTTCCGGAAATAAAAGGGCTGATCAGTTTCTCATTTAAAATCAAAAGTAAAGGTGAAATTACCATTGACAGGGTTACAATAATAAGAAGCATCCCTGATGTTTGATTATCAAACAATCCGTTCTGACTGGAAAAAGAAATCAGTACAAAGGCAAATTCGCTGGCCTGGGCAAGAGAAAAGGCAAACATTAATCCCTGCCCCTTATTTAACCTGATACTTTTTGAAAGCAGATACAGAACGATAAATTTGATGACAATCAGAAGCAAAACAAATGAAATTACCATCGCCGGATTGTTAAAAAGGATTTGAAAATTAATACTTGCTCCTACCGAAATAAAAAACAATCCTAAAAGTATCCCTTTAAAAGGTTCAATTGTAATTTCCAGTTCATGTCGGTATTCACTGTCGGCCAGAACTACTCCGGCAAGAAAGGTTCCCAATGCAGGTGAAAGCCCGATTTTATCCATTGCCAGAGCAGTACCGATTACCAGGAGCAGCGAAGTTGCAGTAAAAACCTCCCGCAATCCGGTTTCGGCAATTAACCGGAAAATATAATGGGCTATAAATTTGCCGATCACAACAATCAAACTGATAACACCTACAATTATAATTATCTGAAGCCAGGCAGGGAAGTGGCTTATTGCAGAGCTTTGCCCATGAAGTGGTTCTGATGAAACTGAAACAATGTCTTCAACACCTAAGGTTGCCAATAATGGAATCAGGGCAATGATCGGGATAACTGACATATCCTGAAATAATAAAACTGAAAATGCCATCCTGCCTGCTTTGTTTTTAATAAGCCCTTTTTCATTTAGTGTTTGAAGTACAATGGCTGTTGATGACAGCGAAAGGATTAACCCAAAAGCAATAGCTGAACTGAGTTTAAACTTTAAAATCAAGGCAATACCTGCAATTGCAAGTGTTGTAAATAATACCTGGGCACTTCCCAATCCAAATACCGAACGCCTCATTTTCCAGAGGATTTTCGGCTCCAGTTCAAGTCCGATAATAAACAGCATCAGGACTACACCAAATTCTGCAAAATGCATTACCGAAGTACTGTCCGGTCCAACCAGGTTAAATATAAACGGACCTATCAGTACACCGGCAAACAAATAGCCCAGGACAGATCCAAGACCCAGCTTTTTAGCCAACGGAACTGTAAATACCGCTGCTACAAGATATATTAATGCCTGAAAGAAAAAATCTTTTTCGTACATAATTATAGACTTTCGTTTATATACGTATTTTCACCAATACTTCTTATAATCAGAGAATCGTCTTGTAAAGCAGATATCAGTTTTATATACTTTTTCTGATAAGAGGTAAGTTCATCGGGTAAAATTTTATGAGATCCGTGAACAACAAAGGGAGGCAGATAATTCATCCTGCACAAATTTGCTGTTTGGACAAAGGGTGCCAAAAACTGATTTATTGTAAAATGATTCGCACCTTTTTGGGAATAAACTTCTTTTCTTCCACCCGAGGAAATTACCGAAATAGCAGTTTTCCCTTCAAGCGCCCGGCCATGTGTTCCATAGGCAAAATTGTGTTCCAGAACCAGGTCAATCCATTCTTTTAATAACGATGGGCAGCTATACCAGTAAAAAGGGTGATGCCATACAATTACATCGTGTTGAACCAAAAGCCTTTGCTCTTTCTTTACATCAATAAAAAAGTCAGGATAATTTTCATACAGGTTATTAAACGTAACTCCTTCAATTTTATGAATACCTTCCACCAGTTTTTTGTTTATTCTGGATTTGTGAAAAGCCGGATGAGCAAAAAGAATCAGTACTTTTTTCATTCAAATAAATATATGATTCTGTAAAATTAACCTTTAAAGCTTGTAAAAGTTAACATGTTTAGGTGCAAATTAATGTTTTTCTTAAAATATAGTAAAAGTTTTACTGAATGATTTTTTAAGAATGGAATTGAGTTTGATAGTTAGCAAATTTAAAAATCTGAATCCTAGTGAGCCATTTTCCAATTCCATGAATTGTATAGGG
>JAFGGF010000072.1 GCA_016930735.1 Prolixibacteraceae bacterium | reverse complement strand
TTCCTTCATGGTGAAACCGGTTAAAGGCAAAAGTTAAATCTGTTTCCTTTCGTGAAGAAATACAATCGGCAACTATAATTGGATTTAGTCCAAGCCCCTTCAGGTCGATGGCAGTTTGTAATACACAAACATGTGATTCAATTCCGCAAATAACAATATTTTTTCCTCCCGGTTTTTTAATCAGTTCAATAAAACCTGGTTCTCCGCAACAACTAAAATCTCTCTTTTCGATGAGTGGAGAATTTTTAATCACCGGTTGTAAATCACCTATAGTTTCACCAAGCCCTTTGGAATATTGTTGGGTAACAATTAAAGGTATGTTCAAAATATTCAAACCCTCCAGGAGTATAAGGCAGTTTTTTAAGAGTTTTCCTTTTTCCATCATCGCCGGGAATAGGCGTTCCTGGATATCGATTACTAACCCGATGGTATTTTCCTTTTTAATCCTCATCAATGTTTAAATGAAAGTGAAACTGAAAACTGCAAACGGAATAATGCTATTTATTGTTATTAGCCTGCTGCCTTGATTTTTCACCTAAGTAACCACCATGATGGCGTTTAGCATAGTCTTCATTGGTAAAACCTATTTTAATCATCATGGCAACAACCAAGGCATCGCCAATTACGGTCATGGTTGTTGTTGAGGTGCTTGGGGTAAGCCCCAGGGGGCAAACTTCATCAGGGTTTCCGGTATATAGGAAAGCATCTGCCATTTTAGCCAATCCGGTTTTTGGATTTCCTGAAATGACAATTAACGGAAGGCCAATACAAAGTTTGTTGGCCAGCTCAACAAGCTCAAGTATTTCCCTGGTTTTCCCGGAGTTTGAAATCAGCAACAACACATCATTTTCCTGAATCACACCCAGGTCGCCGTGTTGCGAATCGCTTGGATGCAGAAAAACTGACGGCGTACCGGTCGAACTAAATGTTGTGGCAATATTCCGGGCAATTTGCCCGGCTTTCCCCATGCCGCTGGTAACCAGCTTCCCTTTCTTTTTGTGAACCCTTTGGTATATAAATTCCAATGCTTTGTTATATTCGTCATTTACAGGTATTTTGCTGATTGCCAGTGCTTCCTGGACGATAACTTTGGTAATGATTTCGTTCATACTGATTACGGATTTTACACAAAAGTATAAATTCATGATTAATTCAATAAAATAAAGCAGTTAAAGTTTTTCAGAAACCTTTTCCGGAAGGTATTTTTAACGCGATTGCTAAATATTCAGGAAGGAAAGAATAATGATATTAATCACAAAAGATCAAATTATTTATGTGTGTAGATTCTTAAATATTTTCATAATTTTGCACTTCATATTTTTTTCAATAATTCAAATTTTATATGAAAATTCACGAATATCAAGCTCGGATTTTATTCAAAAAATATGGGATTCCGGTACCCGAAGGCTTTGTTTGCCACTCGGTTGACGAGGTAAAACAAAAAGTATCAGACGACGACAAACTGAGGGTTATTAAAGCCCAGGTACATGTTGGTGGAAGGGGGAAAGCCGGTGGTGTAAAACTGGCAAATACCAAAGCTGAAACCATAGAAAAAGCTGAACAGATTCTTGGCATGGATATAAAGGGATTGACAGTTGATAAAATTTTGGTTGCCGATGCCGTTGACATTGAAAAGGAATTTTATGTCGGATTAATCAATGACCGAAATTCCAAGTCGGTTACCTTAATGGTTAGTGCGGAAGGTGGAGTTGAAATCGAGGAAGTTGCCAAAGTATCGCCTGAAAAGATAATTAAAATGCCCATCGATCCTACCATGGGGCTAATGGATTGGCAGGCACGCAAAATTGCCCTGAAACTTTTTTCCGATCCGAAGGAAGTTCGCCAGGCAGCCGCCATCCTTGTAAAGCTTTACCAGTTGTATGTTGATACCGATGCATCGCTGGCGGAAATCAACCCATTGGTTTTAACCCCCGATAAAAGGGTCCTGGCCATTGACGGGAAAATGAATTTTGATGATAATGCCTTGTATCGTCAGCCTGAAATTCTTGCGATGAGGGAGGTTTCGGACGATGAGAAAAAAGAAATTGAAGCCAATGCCAAGGGCCTTTCCTATATTAAACTGGATGGGAATATCGGATGTATGGTAAACGGCGCAGGCCTGGCTATGGCTACTATGGATATGATTAAGCTGTATGGCGGCGAACCTGCCAACTTCCTTGATATCGGTGGTTCGTCAAATCCGGAAAAAGTGGTGGAAGCCATGAATATCCTGTTAAGCGATAAAAATGTTGAAGCCGTAATGATCAATATTTTTGGTGGCATCACTCGCTGCGACGATGTAGCCCGTGGTTTGGTTGTGGCTCTTGATAAAATTAAAACGGATATTCCAATTGTTATCCGGTTATCTGGAACAAATGCAAAAGAAGGGTTGGAAATTATCAGGGAAACAGGATTGCCTACGGTTGAAACCATGAGTGAAGCCGCAAAAACCGCCATCGAATTAAGTAAAAAGTAAAATCTGGGGAAAATGAGTATTCTAATAAATAAAGACACAAAAGTAATTGTTCAGGGAATTACCGGGCGCGATGGCGCTTTTCACGCAAGCAAAATGAAAGCTTACGGGACAAATATTGTTGGAGGTATTTCACCCGGAAAAGGAGGGATGGAAGTAGAAGGAGTCCCGGTTTTTAATACTGTTGAAGATGCAGTAAAGGCTACAGGAGCCAATGCATCGGTAATTTTTGTCCCTGCACCTTTTGCAGGCGATGCCATCCTTGAAGCAAGCTTTGCCGGCGTTGGCCTGGTTGTTTGTATCACCGAAGGCGTCCCGGTTCAGGATATGATAAAAGTAACACCTGTATTAAAACAAAATAATACCAAATTAATCGGTGCCAATTGCCCGGGGTTGATAACAGTTGACGAATGCCTGATCGGAATCCTTCCGGGTATGATTTTCAAAAAAGGGAATGTTGGACTGATTTCACGTTCAGGTACTTTAACCTACGAAGTAGTAAATATGCTTACCGAAAGCGGCCTGGGGCAAACAACTTGTGTTGGAATTGGTGGCGATTCTGTTTCAGGATTGTATTTTATCGATTTGCTTGAAATGTATGAAAACGACCCGGAAACAAAAGCAGTTGTCCTTATTGGTGAAATTGGCGGCGACGCAGAAGAACAGGCCGCACGATTTATTAAAGAAAAGATGACCAAACCGGTTGTGGCATTTATTGCAGGGCAATCAGCTCCTCCCGGAAAACGAATGGGCCATGCCGGTGCTATTATTTCAAGTGGCTCAGGTACTGCTGCCGAAAAAATCAAAGCATTTAACGAAGCCGGCGTTCCGGTAGCAAAAGAACCTTCGGAAATACCAGGATTAGTAAAAGGAAAATTAGGAATGTAAAATAACTGAAGCCGGCAAAAGCCGGCTTTTTTGTTTTCAGGATGGCATCCTTTGCCGACGAAGGAGGTAGGATGCTATCCGTAGTTTTTCAAAAGTTCTTTTCAGGTATACGGATAGCATCGCTGAGAGCGATGCCATCCTGTTCGCCTTTTTATAATTGAATTTTTTCGATAACATAAAGAAAATTGACCTTGGCCGTTGCTCCCATCCCCATAAATGTTGGTTTAACATTGGGTATTATTGATGCTATTTCACCTTTTAAACCATTCAGGAATTTTTCCAGCCTGAATTGATCTTCTTCCATGTTGATATCGAACCGATGCACCTTATACTTCATAATTATTGATTTTATAAATCAGCTTGTTTTGGCATAAATACATTTTTATAAAGAATCAAACCCGAGACCTCTCCTTCTGAGTTTTTTTCAAATTCTATTTCATTCTGGCCTGATTCACCTTTCCATCTGCCATTTTCATCAGGGCCTACCATTTTAATAAGTTCTTTTGATAACCGGTCATCAAAAGTCAGCCATCCATCTATATATGATAATGTAAACTCGATCTGAGCTTGTTTTAATTCATAAATGCCAAGCATCGGCAGTAATATTTCAGGTATAGTATCATTCACTGGATTCTGCACTGATTTTTTTTGGAGGGGAATCAACTGTTGCAATTTCAGCTTTTTAACATTCCCATAGATGTCTTTTTTGAATGACAGGTTAATTTGTCGGGTCATCTTGGGATAAAGTATGCCATTTTCATCCGGATCGTTTAAAACCAGTACAGTTTGCCCGGGAATATCAACAGCCAGGCTGCCATCCTGAAATAGAATCTCGAACATACTATTTCTTTCTTCAAAAAGATATTTTCCTAAATAGTCCTGAAATTGCTCTGGAATATCAGTTGACAGGTTTTCTGTATTTCCAATCCTGTAATCAAGAATCTTCATTTCTTTGGGGTTAAAAGAAGTTTTTTCACCCAGCCTTATATGCCCGGCATCTACAAAGTCGTATTCAAATGCTGTAGCATCAACAGCCACCCATCCGGCATCTCCCATATGAACTTCAGTCCAGGCATGTTGCCCAAAACTGCCACCCAGATAAGGTGAGTACATACAACCTATCGACAGCCTTGCAGGAATTCCGACTGCCCTGCAAAATGCTGCCAGCAAACGCGAATGTGAACCGCATTCTCCTTCCCGGGTATTATAAGTATTAATTGCCGAGGTGCCACCAGGGACAGCACCTTGAATATTTTCAGCCACCCATTTACTTAACCGGACTGCTGCTTCCCACGAATCTTTTGAACCTTCCGTTATTTTTTTTGCTTCACTAATAACAACCGGGTGGTCTGATTCAATTAAACTTTCAGGTTCAAGATATTTTTTTAAACCTACTTCATTAAATCCAGGCGGGAATAAAGGGGCATTTTCACCTCTGTATCTTAATGGTTCAATTTCGAAGATTCCTTCAATAAAATTGTTTGCAACAGTCCCTTCGAATTTCTGCCCCGGGAAATTCAGGCTTTCGGGAGTAATCCATTCACCGCCCGATGTAATTGAGGTTTTAACTTTCATATAAGAAATATCGGGGACATTAGGTATGACTTTATCAACTTTTGCAAAAAGCATACTTTCCAGGTTTACAGTCTGGATTTTCTTTTTCACTGATTTATCAGCCAGGTAAATCTGCCTGTTTCCTGCAATATCAAATTTTAAAGGAAAGCTATTCTCATTGTTTAACCAGATAATACTGGTAATCCCATTGGTTTCATTGAGCTCTTCCAGAACCGTTGTGTAAAAATTTTTTCCTGCAAGTTCAATCTCTTCCTCTCTTATTTTTTTGTAGGTTTTTGTAGCGACTATCCCCTGCATGTCATCGAAAACCAGATAAGACTTTTTTGTTTCAGTTCCAAGAATAAAATCTTTCATCAAATGCGGATAGGTAACCGTGTTTTCTATTATCACATCCGGTTCAAGGTTAATGGTTTTCATTTCACCATTCCTTTTATTGGTAAAACGAGCTGTGTGATCTTCAAATTCAGATCGGGCATACATTTCTGCTGTGGTAAAAACACTGTGTTCTATATAAACCGGATTCATGGTAAGCGGATCTATTAAGGAGTTGTTTGAAACTTTCATATCTACACCACCGCCAAGAACTGAAAGTTTAACTACTACGGTATCTTTCATTTTTAACAGATTTGCCCCATCTTTTTCAATGGTTGTAATTTCTGATTCCGTATATCCGCATTGTACGCCTGTTATTTCAACTGCGTAATTCCAGGATATTGGGATGTCATTTATCGACTGGCACCCTGCTGTTAACCAATTCATTATGGTCACAGATAAAGCAAAGGAAAGTGTGTAAATTGTTTTCATCTCATTATTTTTTTGTTTTCATGGTATTCGACGGAACTCATCCGTCAACTGACGGATTCGTTTCATGGCTTTGATTTTTTAAGTTTAAATGTTCTTTTTAATGTATGAGAAATCCAATATTTTTAAATATTACGAGCAGTAATACAAATCCGAAAATAAGCACCAGTGAAAGCAGAATTTTATTTGTAATATCCTGTTTTCGTTGTTTTTCCAGATTATCGGACACCATTTCAAGCGAGCTGTCATTCAGGTCGGAAAGGCAGGTCTCAAGATGTTTGACCTGATAAATAATTTGTTTCCGGTTTATATATAAATTAAATCCAAGCCCGAAAATGAGGAAAACAGAAAATACAATTATATCCTGCCCGTCCATTGGCTTTACATATCCATAGGCAGAATAATAATAAACCAGCATCCCTGCAATAAACATAAACGGGTAGGTTGAAGAAATGGCAAGCAACGTACTGAAAAAGCCACTGCGTAAATATGTAAGCATCGATGTCAGCTTTTCTTTTGCAGATTGGCCATAATCCGCGATTTTAGAAAAACGGTTCAGCATTTTAAATTGAAAAAGGAGTAGAGGTATCATCAAAATAACTGCTGTTGCACATACAACAATGACATTCAATGTTCCCCAAAAGAGAAAAATATCAATTCCCAGGATTATCAGGATCATAAATTTTACGGCGATGTCGAGGTAAATCAGATTTTTTACTTTTTGTGTTGTTGAATTCGAACGTTTTGAAATAAAACGTTCAATGGTTTCCCTTCCATATTCAGAAGAGCTCATTGCTTTTCCTGCTTTGTTCCACATGTCTTTTATATTTTTATCGTTCATGGCTTCTGTTCAGTTTTGTTTAAAAATAATTTCTTCCAGTTTTCTTTTAATCCGCACAAGTTTTACGCTGACATTTGATTTGGTTGTCCCCATAACAGATGCGATTTCATCGTAATTTTTTTCTTCCAGCCAGAGTAAAATGATTGCTTTATCTATATTATTAAGTTTTGAAATTGCTTTATATAATCTGGCAACGTTTTCTTTTTCTTCAAAAGGCTCATCAGGAATCTGCTCCTGATTTTTAAGAGATTCAACTTCAAAATTGTTTTTCTTTTTTCGGATGGTACTGATTGCTGTATTTAATGCGACCCGGTACATCCAGGTGCTGAATAGCGATTCTTCCCTGAAATTCGGGTATGATTTCCAAAGTTGCAGGCAGATTTCCTGAAATAGGTCCTCCCTGTCGACAGGACCGTTTGCATAGATATAAGTTATTTTGTGTATGATCCGCTGGTTAACTTTAATCAGTTCACTGAACTCTTTTTTATTTTGCTTTTGTGGTTTCATTATAGTTTTTCTGAACCGTAGGTCGCAAAACGTTTTAAAAAACTACAGTTCAGTTTAAGTTTTCAATTTCCATGAACCTTTATCTTAAACGAACGCATTCCTGCAATCCTTATCAGCAGGAAATTCAATCACTCAGTAAATCAATTACTTTGTATTCGATCAACTCCTCGACAAGGTCTTTGACTTCTGCCGAGTTTTCTGCTTCAACACCCGCTTTTATACGAATTTCTTTCAGTGTTAAATGTTCACCATCCGGAAATGGTAAATTATAAAGGAACTTCCCCTGTGCAGTGGTCAGGTTGATTTTCTTTTCCGACCTTTCACGGCCTTTTCCGGTCCAGATTACAACGGTACTGAAATATTGGCCGTTTCGCGCCATTGAAAACCGTACACCGGCATTTTTCCTTTCCCTGATTTTGGCTGAGAGAAGTGAATCCTTGTCAGAACTTTGCAGTTCTTCATTTAAATTCAGGGAAAAATTAATTTCAGTTTGTTTCAGTTTATAGCGAAAATATGGACGCTTCCTTTCGAATGCTTCTTTTTTTTCGAGTATTCCAAGGCTACTCATAGCTTCGAGGAATTCCTGGACTGTTTGAATATGCAATCCAAGGCGCGATGCAGCTTCCGAAGCTGAAATATCGCGGTAGTTAATTAACAACCTGAATATATCTTTTGCAAAACTTTTTGATATGTAGGTGCCAAACCTGGCTGCTTCTTCAAAATTCATAGCTATGAGAATAAACCAACTTTAACAGAATTTAACCTGTCGATAATTCTTACTTTATCACCCCGCATATAAAAATCGGCAAAGGTGATAAAAAGTTGTCCAAGTGATTCACAAAGGTGGTCAAATGCAAGGTCTTCTTTGTAATCGAGATAATCCTTCCGGGAAATATGTACAGAAACCTGCCCGGTAAAATCGAATGAAATCCAGGTTTTCTCCAGGTAATTGAATTTTGGATTATACAGTGCACTAAATTCTTTACCCTGTTTTATCGGGATAAATACTATTCTGTTTTCTTCCTGAAAGGATAATCCGACCATAATACGTTTCAAATAGTTGGAAAAGTCGATAATGTCATATTTTGAATATTCAACAATACCAGCAGGGCGTGGCCTTTCAGTATAAGATTCTGACCCTTCTTC
>JAFGGF010000397.1 GCA_016930735.1 Prolixibacteraceae bacterium | reverse complement strand
GGAAATCATATTATAATAAATGAATTTAAAATAAAACCTTCGGCATATTACGCCATTCATTCTGATGAGGATGGGATATTTAAGTCTTTTAATATTAATAATGGGATAAAACCATTTATCAAGGAATTAATCTGGTATAAAAGTAAAGGGCAACCTGTGACATCATTCACCGGAGCTAATTCTGCAATTGGTATAATTTTATTTCAATTTAAAAGTGTAACCCAGATGCATAATTATATGAAAAGTATAAACAAATTTATTCAGGTTGAAATAAGCTGATTGAAATTTCAGCTATGTTTGAAAATTAAATGTTAATTGCATCTCATCAACCATACTTCTTCCCTTACATTGGGTATTTCAGTCTAATTTCCGCAGTGGACAAATTTATATTTTTCGATATTGCTCAATTTACAAGAAAAAGCTGGATGTATAGAAACAGGATACTAAAACCGGATAGGCTTCTTGACCAGTATATAAATATATCATTAATCAAACCTGAATATAAAATAAAGTTACCCGAATGCAGAATTAATAATAAAAGAGAATGGGAAATTAGAATCTTTTCTCAATTAAAACATTACAGGAAGGTCGCACCATTTTATTTCGAAACAATATCATTTCTTGAAGAACTGTTTCAAATAAAAGACGATTTACTGAATGAATTTAATATAAGAACCATTAAATCAATTTTAAAATACCTTGAAATCACAACTCCAACTTTACTCTTTTCTGAATTCAATTTTGAATATACTGAGGTTGAGAATCTGTGGGATTGGGCTTTGTTGATGTGTAGTTTGTTAAATAGTGATGCTTTCTTAAATGCCCCCGGAGGTTTAGCAATATATTCAACAGATGCATTCAGGAAAAAAAACATTAAACTTGGTTTTATTCAGCATAAATTAATGCCGTATGATCAAAAAAATCAAAATTTCATTCATAGTTTATCGATTTTGGATGTTTTAATGTTTAACGGAAGGATTGAAACAAAAAAAAAGATTAACGAATTTTCAATAAAGTGGGTGTAAAATCCCAATAAACTTAATTTATATGAACCAGTTAAATATTTTAGGATACAGAGGAAGTTACCTAGCACTAATATTCGAAACACTTACCACACTAAAATTCAGTGGTAAGATTAATATTATAATCAATGAAGAAGAAAAAAAAGCAATTGCACCCTTTGAAACCAATATTCCTTATGCTGAATATTTCATTACTGATATAAAAAAGCCTTTGTCAGGGAAATACATATTTTGCAGTAATAAACCGTCAACAAAAAGGTTTCTGTTGGATTTATATAAAAATTTGTGGGGAGTTAATAATATTGATTTTTTTAAATTAATACATCCATCTTCGGTTATAGCATCAACGGTGAAGTCAGGGGAAGGGATACAGGTAGAACCTTTATCAGTAATTTCGCCTTATACCGAAATTGGATTTGGAGTTAACATCGGAAGGAACTGTTCAATCGGTCATCATAATAAATTAGGGGATTTCTGTTCTGTACATTTAGGTTCAAACATTGCAGGGCATGTTGAAATCGGTGAAGGAACAACAATCGGGCCGGGAACAACAATTTTTAGTAAAACAAGAATTGGGGCCAACACTCTAATTGGTGGGGGGAGTGTTGTCACTAAAGATATTCCGTCCAATGTACTTGCTTTTGGGAATCCCTGTCAGATTGTTAAAAAACTGGATTAATATTATGGGAAAAAACAAATTTTTTGTTATTGGAACCGGATTATTTGCGGAAGAAATTGCAGATATTATTAGTTTCTTTCCTGATTTGGAAATCGAAGCTTTTGTTGAAGGAATTAATAAAAATTTTCAATAATTTATATATGAATTTGATAATAAACTTCACCCCCACAGGGATGATACCTACAAAAGAGATGACACCTCATGTACCGGTATCAGTCTCAGAAATTGTTGAAGATATACATCAGGCTGTTGAAATCGGCATAACCATGGTACATATTCATGCAAGGGATGAAAAAACCGGGGTGCCAACCTATCGGGCTGAAGTATATGGAAAAATAATCGAAGGTATCCGGAAATATTCAAGGGAACTGATCCTTTGCGTTTCACTCAGCGGCAGGGGGATAAAAGAATTCGAACATCGTGCCTCTCCTCTTCAGCTTGAAGGTGATTTAAAGCCTGATATGGGAAGTTTAACATTAAGTTCCTTAAATTTTAACAAAACCGAAAGTGTAAATTCACCTGAAATGATTCAGAAGCTCGCGATGGAAATGAAAAGTAAAGGAATCCTTGCAGAACTGGAAGCTTTTGATGCAGGGATGATAAATTATGCCAAGTACCTGGAACGGAAAAACTTACTGGAACCACCACATTATTTCAATTTATTACTGGGGAATATAGCCTGTGCCCAGGCCGATTTGCTTCACACCGGTATTATGATCCGGGACCTGCCTGCCAACTCGTACTGGAGCCTTGCCGGGATCGGGAATGACCAGCTCATGATGAATTCAATAGCTATTGCCGCAGGAGGTGGAGTCAGAATTGGACTTGAAGACAATATTTTTTATGACCTGAACAGGAAAAAACTTACCACAAATATTGATTTACTCAAACGGATCCATACCCTGGCAATTGCAAATGAAAGAAATATAATGTCGCCTATGGAATTAAGAGAAAAGCTTAAACTGAATAATGGAAATGGTTCATATGGCAGAACCTTTTCTGAATAATTATTTTTTAACCGTATGCCTGAAATATTAGTTAGCGTTATTTGTAATACCTATAATCACGAAGCTTATATAGCCGACGCGATTGAAGGTTTTGTTATGCAAAAAACTTCGTTCCCGTTCGAAATTCTGATTCATGATGACGCCTCCACTGATAAAACACCTGACATTATCCGTGAATACGAAAAAAAACACCCGGATATAATCAAACCTGTTTATCAAACTATAAATCAATATTCCCTGGGAAACGGGAGAATACATAAAATTCAGAGGAACAGGGCAAAGGGGAAGTACATCGCTGTATGTGAAGGAGATGATTACTGGATCGACCCGTTAAAATTGCAGAAACAGGTTGATTTT
>JAFGGF010000396.1 GCA_016930735.1 Prolixibacteraceae bacterium | reverse complement strand
GGGTGAGGCTATTGTGTTTTCAATTCTGCTTTTTCTGACAGGTTTTTCCATTTATTCGGTAAATGTGATCCGGTCAAATGCAAATCCGCCGGTGAATTTCGGGCGACCCGATAATGCGTATTCATTAATTAATTACCTCAACCGCGAGCAGTATCCGCAGCGCCCGCTTTTAAAAGGTGAAAACTTTAACTCGCCGGTCATGGAAGCACACGACCGGTATTCATGGGATTATATTGATGGGAAATACCGGCTTGTAAAATTATCTGCAAATGCTGAATACGATGAAAATACTGTTTCACTTTTCCCCAGAATGTACAGCACCCAGCCCGGGCATCCCGAAGCCTATCAGAAGTGGATTAAAATTGATGGTAAAAAAGTCAGGACCGGACAGGGAATAATAAATATTCCAACTTTGGGTGACCAGCTTGAGTTCTTTTTTAAATACCAGGTGGGTTATATGTATCTCCGGTATTTTATGTGGAATTTTTCGGGGAGGCAAAACGATATTCAGGGAAGGGGAGGATTACTGGATGGAAACTGGATAACCGGAATTACTTTTCTGGATGACCTGAGGCTCCCGAAGCAGGAAAATTTACCAACCATGCTCAGGGAAAACAAAGCAAGGAACCGCTATTTCCTGGTCCCTTTGATTTTAGGAATTATTGGGGCTTTATTCCATTATCGGAAACACCGCCAGACATTTTATGCTGTTGCTGCTTTATTCCTGATGGCAGGGATCGGGCTGGTGATTTACATCAATGAGGTTCCTGTGACTCCCCGCGAGCGCGATTATGTTTTTGTCGGTTCATTTATGGCCTTCAGCATCTGGATCGGATTATGTGTTTTTGCCATTTATAAAGGATTAAACACGATCGTAAAAAGCAAAGCTGTAATTATTATATCCGTCGTTGCAGGGCTTTTATCACCGGTATTTTTAATTTCTCAGAACTATAACGACCACAACCGGTCGGGGAGGTTTACAGCCCGTGATTTGCCGGCAAATATTTTAAAATCGTGCCCGCCCAATGCCATTTTATTTACCAATGGTGATAACGATACCTATCCGTTGTTGTATTGCCAGGAGGTGGAAAATATCCGCACTGATGTACGGATTGTTATTATGCCTTTTCTTTCAGCTAACTGGTTTATAAACCAGTTGCGAAATAAAAAATACAACGACGATGGGCTGAACCTTTCTGTCAGCCAGTTAAAGTACGACCTGAACAAACTCGATTTTATCCCTGTTACCGACTTTGCAAAAAGAGAAATTGGCTGGGACGAGGCTTTTCGGATCATTAACAGTGATGCGGGTTCAACAAAGGTCTTGCTGGCAAACGGCGATTCAGCAGACTTCCTGCCATCATCGTTACTGAGATTCAATGTTAAACAAAATGATTCCGTCAAATCAGTTTCGGTTTCATTAAAGAATAAAAAAGTTATTTACAAAAACGACCTGGTTTTTTGGGATATCCTCGCTTCAAATGCATCCAAACGCCCGATCTGTTTTACATCATCAAATATCCCTGAAAATAATGGTTTGTTAAAATACACCCGTTCTGAATCGATGGTTTACATGCTGACCGGAACAGAAGATAATTCGATCAACTTTTTAAACATTTCAAATTCCGATCCTGAAAAAACCTACCATCAGCTTATGAATGAATTTACCTGGGGTAATATTACCGATGACAGGATTTGTATTGATTACAACAATGTGGCAAACATTGGTGCTTACCAGATCCGAAACTTTTTTAACCAGGCTGCTTTGTCTCAGATAAAAACCGGAAAACCTGAAAAAGCTGTCGGTTTAATAAACAAATGCCTGGAGCTTTTCCCAGGGTCAAAAATTCGGTTTGACATTTTCTCACTTGAGCAGGTGCGGATTTTAAACCTTGCCGGAAATCCGGTACAGGCGATGGAACTGACAGCATATATAAAAGATTATTTCTGTGAAAACCTGAATTATTTTAAACAATTCAGTGAACATGAAAAACACATGGCAATTGAAGATATCAGGGAAAATCTGTATTATTTAAGCAGGTTGGTTGAGTATAACAGAAATAATCCTAAGTATAAGGATTACAGGGAAGAATTGAATGATTATCTGGCTGTTTTTCAGGCTTATATAAGCTGATTAAAATTTAAGGAAACACGTATCTTTATCAAAGGGCAGCAACATGGCACTGTCGGCATAAGCTTTGGTATCATGTGCCATCGAGTCGATCAACAATTGCCCTGATGACGGGCTGTTTCCCTGGAACTTAATTAATGAAAATACAACGATCAGTGAAGCCAGAGTCGCTTTTACCGATAAATTCCTGAAACTGAAAAGCCAGCCCAACATTTCGGCAAATGAATTTTGCCTGATTTTATAATTGGCACTTTTTATAGAAAAATAGTATAATAATCTCGATTTTACTGAAGAATGTGCACTTACTCCTTTTGAATCGTATTCAAAAAAAGCATGTAATTCTTTTTCGCTTAATAAATTATTTTTCATAACCTCCCCTTTTTTAACTGTTTAAATGTGCCAGCCTTTTCGATAATTCTTTCCGGGCATAAAATAACCGCGATTTAACTGTACCTTCCGGTATATCAATGATTTCTGCAATCTCCCTGAGGTTAAAGTTTTCCTTGTATTTTAAAATCATCACTGTCCTCAGTTCCTCATTCAGTTTTTCTATTTCGCTCAGTATCCGATTTATTTTTTCTTCCGATTTTATTTTATGTTTAACCGAATCCTCATGAGCAAACCTGTTTTCAACGCTTTCCAATTCAATAAAATCCCTTGACTGCCTTTTCCTGTATTCGTTTTTACACATATTGTTGGCAACTGAAAAAATCCATGTCGAGAATTTATATTCAGGATTAAAAGCCCTTGGATTGTCAATGATTTTTATAAAAAGCTCCTGCAGGAAATCGTTGGCTGTTTGTGTGCAATTCCCTAACATCCGCAGAAAAAAGTAGTACAAACGGTCTTTATACCGATCGTAAATAATTTCAAATGCATTCTCATTTCCGCTGGAAATCAGAACCATCAAATCTTCATCGGAAGAATTTATTTTAAATTTTTTTCGGAATTCCACTTATTCCTGAATATTATAATAATTATAACCAAGTATGCAAATATAATAACTAAAGGTGCTAATATAATCCTTCTGAAATTAAACATGCTTTCATAAAAACTGTTACTTTCCGAAACTTTACTGCTGCTCATCAGCCAGAATCCACCTATAAGAAGAATTACAGAAACTGAAAACAACAAGTACTTCTTTTTATTAAAAACCATTTTTAACTGATTTTATTTTTATCTGTACACACAAAAACAAAAAGGTTCAAAATTTTATCTCTGTAATCACTTTTGTATCTTTCGGGCAAATTTGAATTCAAAGAAAAATTTCATGCAAAAGAAGATAGATGAATTCAGGCGCCTGCTTGAAATAATGGATGAATTAAGGGCAAAATGTCCCTGGGATAAAAAACAAACCCTGGAATCGTTACGAAAACTAACCATTGAAGAAACTTATGAATTAGGAGATTCAATCCTTCAGGGCGACCTTCAGGGAATAAAAAAGGAGTTGGGAGATTTAATGCTTCACATTGTTTTCTATGCCAAAATTGGCTCTGAAAAAAATGCATTTGATATGGGTGATGTGCTGAAAGGGATCAATGAAAAGTTAATTTACAGGCATCCGCATATTTTTGGCGATGTGGAGGTTCAGGATGCCAAAGAAGTTGCTGAAAATTGGGAAACCCTGAAACTGAAGGAAAAAGGCGGCAATAGACGTGTGCTTGAAGGCGTGCCGGTTTCGTTGCCGGCATTGGTGAAAGCCAACCGTATCCAGGAAAAGGCAAGCGGGGTAGGATTCGACTGGGAATACCGCGAACAGGTATGGGACAAGGTGAAAGATGAAATCAATGAACTAAGCCATGAAATCGACAAAGTGGACAAAGATAAAATTGAAGCTGAATTCGGCGACCTGTTTTTTGCCATGGTCAATGCCGCAAGATTGTATGATGTTGATCCGGAGGCAGCACTTGAACGTACCAACCTGAAATTTATCAAACGTTTTAATTACCTCGAAAGTGAAACCCTCCAGAAAGGAAAAGACCTGAAAAAAATGACGTTAAAAGAAATGGATGAGATTTGGGATAAAGCGAAAGAAAGGGAACAGTAGAAAGTGAACAGTTGACAGTGAGCAGTTTTCAGTGATAGTTTTGTTCAAAACTATAAAAAAGATTTTGTGTTAAATGCTTCAGCCCTGAAAGGGCGAAATATTAATAATCCCGGAATTCCTGCCCGACCAATGCAGGCAGGCGGGTATCCCGGGGAGGAGGACACCAAAACCAATTGGCGCATCTATATAAGTTAATAAAAATATCAATCCTTATAAGCACCGGAAAAACACCTGTAATTCAAATTATCGTCAATTTTGAACCTGCACTCTTAACAGTAAATAGAAAAACAAATCTTATCTTGTACAATAAAACTGATTCTATAATAAAATCTGAATTATGAAAAGATATTTCCCATTAATCCTGGTTATTTCCGTTGTACTTTTTTCCTGTTCGACCGGGAAAAAAGCCTTACAAAAAGGCGATTATTTTTCAGCTGTTTTAAAGGCTGTTGACCGGCTGAAATCGAGTCCGGAGAATAAAAATGCAATGACAGTACTTAGGGATGGATACCCATTGGCCATTGAATGGTCGCAGGAAGAATTGGATAAGGTTTTATCGGTGAATGAACCTTTTAAATGGAGCAATGCAGTTAACCTGATGGAACAGGTGAATGGACTGGCTGATGCTATCAGGCAAACACCTGCAGCCCGTAAAATTATCCCGGATCCGAAAGCTTATATTTCCGAACTGAACAGCGGGAAGGAGCGGGCAGCCGAAGAACAATATCTGGCAGCCGAAGAACTTATGAAACAGGAAACAAGGGAAGCTGCCAGGGAGGCTTTTGAACATTATGTCAGGGCAGATCAGTTTATCCCCGGCTACCGCGATGTTACCGATAAACTGACAGAAGCCAAGGCAATGGCAACCTTAACCGTAGTACTTGAGGCAATTCCGGTACATGCACAGGCTTACGAACTCAGTTCAAATTTTTTCTACAACCAGGTTTTTGAATATCTGAATAAAAAATTCCCGCAAAATAGCTTTGTGAATTTTTATTCTCCGGAACAGGCTGAAAGAACAGGGCTTGATTACCCTGATATGATCGTCAGGCTGGAATTTTATGATTTTGTTGTTGGCCAGATAAATCATTCCGAGAAAGAAGAAGAATTAAAAAACAGGGTCAGGATTGAAACAAAAGATACTACAAGAGTGCAGTATAAAACCTATACAGCAAAACTGAAAACATTTACCGACAAGGTAACTTCGGGAGGTGTTTTGGATGTTAAAGTAGTTGATTATGCGCAGGATAAACTTCTGATAAACGACCGTGTCCCGGGTTCATTTGTATGGACTAACGATTATGCAATTTATGTTGGTGATAAGGAAGCACTTAGTAAAAAGCAACTGGAACTGACTGAAAGGAAAACTGCACCAATCCCATCCGGGCAGGATTTATTTATAGAATTTACCAAACCTATTTACGACCAGTTGACGGGGAAACTGAATAGTTTTTTCAGGAAATATAATTAACATTTTGGCAAGGCATTAAATTTTGCCAGTCCCCCTAACGATGTCTCACGGTATGAACTCTGAAGGTCGATGCCGGTTGAATACATCGTTTCCACCACTTCATCAAAGCTGATCCGGTGTTTCCCGTCCGACATCAGGGCATAGGTATTATGAGCCAAAGCCCTTTCTGCTGCAAATGCATTTCTTTCAATACAGGGTATTTGCACCAGTCCTGCAACCGGGTCACAGGTAAGGCCAAGGTGGTGTTCAATTCCCATTTCTGCCGAATATTCAATCTGGTTTATTGAGCCTCCCATTAATTGTGTGGCTGCCCCGGAAGCCATGGCACATGCAGTTCCAACCTCTCCCTGGCAACCTACCTCTGCACCCGAAATGGATGCATTGGTTTTTATCAGGTTGCCTATTAATCCTGCTGTTGCAAGAGCTTTTAAAATATCTTCCTGACTGACTTTATATACTTTTCGGAAATACTGTAAAACACCCGGTAAAACACCGCTGGCTCCGCAGGTTGGGGCTGTTACAATTAGTCCACCCGAAGCGTTTTCTTCCGAAACAGCAAGGGCATAGGCAAATACCAGTGTCCGTTTTTTAAACGGCCCGGTAAAATTGGGTGCACGTAACTTAAAAGAACTGGCTTTCCTCGGAAGTTTTAATCCACCGGGTAGCAACCCTTCCTTATTAAGGCCCCTTTTGATGCTATCCTTCATAATGCCCCATATTTCACTTAAAAAATCCCAGATTTCAGCCCCTTCATTTTCTTCAACGTATTCCCAGAATTGCATCCCGTTTTGATGGCAGTAATTCAAAATATCCGACATATCTTTATGTGGGTAAACCGGATTTGTTTCCAATTGTGTATTGTCATCAATAATGGTTCCTCCACCGGTGCTGTAGGCAGTCCATTCACAACAAACCTTACCCTCGTTGTTTAACGCTTCGAATTTAAGGGCATTCGGATGTTTAGGTAAAAAGGTTTGAGGTTCCCATCTGATTTCCAGGTCATAACCGGAGAATGTATCTGAAATTACTTTATCGGTCAGGTGGCCCTTGCCTGTTGCAGCAAGGCTTCCGTAAAGAGTGACACGGAAAAACCGGTAGTCTTTATGTTCAGCAAGGAATTTTTCTGCTGCCTTTTTTGGTCCCATTGTATGGCTGCTTTACGGACCATGACCAACTTTATATATTTCTTTAATTGATTCCATATTAATTTATATTGTTCTGTTGCGGTAATTTTTCATAAATTATTATCCTGAATTTCCTTTTTTTTATACCTTGGAAATTTAAGTATAAAATTAAGGCAAATATAGTATCATGAATAAATTAAATACTTTAAACCCACCAATACTGTGGAATTATTTCGAAGAAATATGCCGGATTCCCAGGCCGTCAAAAAAAGAAGAAAAGATCAGGCAGTTTCTGATTGATTTTGCAAAAAAAAATAATCTGAAAGTAAAAACTGATAAGGCGGGGAATGTCCTTATTTCAAAGCCGGCAAAAAAGGGCAGGGAAGATGTTCCTACAGTGATTCTTCAGACCCACATGGATATGGTTTGCGAAAAAAACAGTGATAAGGTTTTTGATTTTGATTATGATGCCATTGAACCATATATTGACGGAGAATGGGTGAAAGCAAAAGGGACTACCCTGGGAGCTGATTGCGGGATTGGAATGGCAGCCAAGTTGGCGGTCCTTACTTCAGAGAATATTAATCATGGCCCGCTGGAGTGCCTTTTTACAGTAGATGAAGAAACCGGATTAACCGGTGCTTTTAAACTGGAATCAGGTTTTATGAGTGGAAAAATCCTTTTAAACCTTGATTCGGAAGACGAAGGTGAAATATTTATCGGTTGTGCCGGTGGGATTGATACTGTGGGTACCTTAAGTTATACTTCAGAAAATGTGCCTCCGGGTTCATTTGCTTTAAAATTATCCGTTACCGGACTACAAGGAGGCCACTCAGGCGACGATATCCACAAGGGCAGGGGTAATGCTGTTAAAGTGCTGAACAGTTTTTTATGGCAGGCAGCAAAAAAATATGACCTGAAAATTGCTGATTTTAATGGGGGTAACCTTCGAAATGCCATAGCCCGTGAAGCTTTTGCAGTTATTACAGTTCCGAATTCACAAAAAGAAAACCTGGTTGCAGACTT
>JAFGGF010000395.1 GCA_016930735.1 Prolixibacteraceae bacterium | reverse complement strand
TCAATGTTTTCAATATCGTTTTTAATCAGTTGGGCAAATCCAAGGATGGTTGTTAACGGTTCATTTAATTCATGCGCAATTCCTGATGAAAATTCTCCGATTGTTGCCAGCCTGTCGGAATGCCTGAGCCGGGCTTCGAGCACTCTTTTTTCTTCAGCCTGTTTCTTTTTGGCTATGATAATGCTTAATTCTTTGGCAATTGTATTAAGTAGCGAACGTTCTTCACGGAGGAATGGCCCTTCAAAACTATCAGGCATTTTTTCGGAATAACATATTTCAATTAATCCCTTTTTTTCACCATTTACAAAAATATCGGCTATTTGTTTATATTCGGAGTTTTTATATCCTTTTGTAAAGAAATCCGTCTGGTCATAATTTATATGGGCATGGGTTATTTCAGGGTATTGCCAGGCTCTGGGAAGAAAACCAATGATCTTACTTAAAAGTTCATGAACAGGGCTCTCCTGCATATCGAAATTTACCTGTGAAATTGCATACAGGCACTCCAGTTCTTTTACCCGTTCCTTTAGCGATAGTTCAATATGTTGAATTTCACCTTTTCCCATAAACGAATTAACCAAAAAAACAGTTAAAAAAGAATGATTTATCTTATTAACCTGTAATGACTTAAGTCATGTTTTTTATGTAATTTAATCGTATTCTTCGCATCTCCATATTACAATATCAGGGCTTCTAAAGGTGCAATCAAAACGATGATTGCAGTTTGAGCAAATTCCATTAATATCAGAATCAGGTTCCATTATCAGTGATCCGGTATCTGCATTAACCGGGTAAAGCCTGTTTTTTTCAATCGATGAAAATTCTTCACACATTAATACTTTCTGCCCCTGATTATAAATACAATTTTGCTTATAAATACAGGTTAAACATAAACTTTCAGTTTCCATTTTATTTTAATTTAAGGTTTTAGTGAGAAAGGCAAATGCAATACCATCTTTAAAATTATAAAATGGAGAAGGCTGTTTTAATTTTATTTTGCTGATAATCAGGTTCTATTTCCCCTGCTGATAATACTGAATTGGAATCAGTAGATTGTTTTAGTATTTAAATTTGGGGTAAAATTCTCCATCAGGGTAATAATTCTCCGTCTATGATTATCATTCAGGATGTTTTTTAACTTATAAAAAATGTTTTTTAGTAAAGCAGAAATTATGATATTTAGTAGGAATTTTAGTGTTATGAAGATAGGAATATTACGTGAAACCCGTCGTTGGCAGGACAGGCGTTCTGCAATAACTCCCGGGATAGCTAAAGAAATTATAAAAAAATGGCCACCGGTGCAGATTTTTGCCCAGCCTTCTGAAATCAGGATTTTTACTGATGAAGAAATGGGAAACTCTGGAGTTACTATAAAAGAAGACCTTTCAGAATGCGATGTACTGATCGGGGTAAAAGAAGTTTCTGAAGAAACCTTAATTGAAGGAAAAACTTATGTTATGTTTGCCCATGTGGCAAAGAAACAGGAACACAACAGGTATTTTTTTCAGGAGATGGCAAAGAAAAAAATTACCTTAATTGATTATGAATATTTTACTGACAGGAACGGATTTAGGTTGGTAGCATTTGGCCACTGGGCCGGAGTTGTTGGGGCTTACTATGCCCTGAAAGGAATTTTAAAACGTTATCGTGGAGTCGAGATACCACATCCTTCGGCATTATATGATGTTGAAGAGCTATATCAAATAATCAGGCAATTGCAGATACCTCCCAAAAAAATTGTCATAACCGGAGACGGACGGGTAGGGCTGGGGGCTGCTAAAGTCCTTACAGAAAGCGGTATTAAAAAAGTAAATCGCCGGGAATTTCTTGAAAATAAATATGAAAATGCAGTTTTTTGTATGTTACCGTTCCAGGAATATGTAAAACCGAGTACCGGAAGTTTAAAAACGTACGAAGATTTTTTTTCAGATCCGGAAGAATTTGAATCCACATTTAGCCCCTTTTTGGAAGAGGCAGATGTTTATATCCCCTGTCATTTCTGGAATCCAAAGTCCCCTCATTTTTTTTGTAAAAAGGATATGGCTTGCGATGATTTTAAAATCCGGCTCGTTGCTGATATCAGTTGCGATGTACCGGGGCCTGTCCCCTCAACTATAAGGACAACCGAACATGATTCTCCTTATTACGATGTTGACAGGAAAACTTTGGAAGAAAAACCTGCTTTTTCGGATGAAAACAATATTACTGTTGTAGCAGTTGATAACCTGCCAACAGCTTTACCCAGAAATGCTTCAGAAACATTCTCTTCTGATTTACTAAAAAATGTATTTCCCTTTTTGATTAATGAAGATTCCGAAGGAATTATTGAAAGGGCAACAATTTTAAAAGAAGGAAACTTAACTCCCCATTACAGTTATCTTGAGGATTTTTTAAAATAAAAAGAGGCATCCAAACGATGCCTCTTTTATAAGTTAAATTCATGAATATCATAATTTAACAGACGCTTTCAAATCTTTTGCCTTTTGCGAAGTATATTCGATCTGCATTTGGCCTTTTCCTTCAACAATAAACTGAAAATCAATTTTTCCATACGAAGGTACAGAAAGAAATTGAATCTCCGGCCTATATTCTTTATAATTAACTTTATCCATATACTGATCGGTGAGTGTTCCACCTGCAACCACTTTAACACCAGATACTTTCAGTATGTCTTTCGGATGAAGCTTTGTAGTAATTGCCTGGTATGTCATCGAAGGAAGAGCATTCTCATTCGATAATCGCACACGAACACGTTTAAGCCCGTTACCCAGGTCTTTGGTTTCAGTTACTTCCATTTTAACTTCGGGAGTATTTTCAGAAGCAAAAAGTACAGCTGCAGCAGCCCTGTGAACAAGGTCGGTAAGCATAAACGGGTGGGGCAGGCGCGAACTCATTTTTATCCAGCCACCTATTTCAATATCACCATAAAGTGGGTGATGGTATGGAACCCAGTCTTTGTAAAGTTCACCCAAAGCTACATGGTCGTTAAAATCAAGTACCTCGCGGTTTCTTTCCTGTGAAGTGCCACGCCTTCCCTGTGACTGATCCTGCAAAGTTGGTGTTGGTTTTTTGGTATCTTTCCTGTAGGTTTGGTGATCTTCAATAAATAATTCTCCTGTAAATGAATAAGCTCCGATAATGTCGTATAAATACGAATCGAAATCACCATATGTAGGGTACAGGTCGTATGCAGGCTGGTACACATAATCAGGGTCAATCTTTTCAGAATTGGTGCCAAGTATATCAAAAACAGCAATATCGCGGTTATCGATCCTTATATCGCTGCTTGAA
The DNA here is from genome assembly GCA_016930735.1 of Prolixibacteraceae bacterium. Taxonomy (GTDB): domain Bacteria; phylum Bacteroidota; class Bacteroidia; order Bacteroidales; family Prolixibacteraceae; genus JABMQB01. The sequence goes on along the minus strand of JAFGGF010000395.1, from coordinate 9,457 downwards.
GGTGGCCTTAACCATAAACCCCCGTTATTATGAAAAGCATAACCCATAATTATGTTTGGCCTTGCTTCTATAAATTTAGCAATTGATTTCAGGCCTACACCTGACATCGGGTATAATCCTGCACCACTTTGTACATAGGGTGGCATCCAGTCAAAACCCCAGTTTCTGTTTGGATCAAGGTACCCTTCAGAGTCTTCATTGATCCTTCCGTCATGGTCATTATCAATCCCTTCAAGTCCTAAAACGGTCCATTCTCCTTTTTCTTCACCTCTTACCCTCATCATCAGCCTTGGATCTTCCGGGTCGGTTTTGTAATTACCAAAGGGATCTTTAATCCTCATCTGGCAAATATTTCCATCACCATCAAGGTCATCATAACCGTCTTCATCAACCAAACCATCATTATCATCATCTTTGGGGATACGGATCGACCGGTTTGAGTCGGGTGTGTTGGCATCTTCAAAGAAGTGGTATCTCCCGTCAACATTTACAACGGGGATAATGTAATGGGCATTTTTATCAACAACTTTGGTAATTTTTTCGTTTTCACCATATTTGGAAAGGAGCATATTTGCATAATACAAACAAACCTCGCCAGCCTGGATTTCATTTCCATGAATGTTCCCGTCAATATAAACTCCCGGTTTTTCAAGGTGGTTTCCGGTTTCCGGGTTGTTGATGGTCAACGCATAAATATTCCGGCCTTCTTCGCTCTGTCCAACAACTTCAAGTGTGGTGAGTTTCGGGAAAGCATTGTTTAAAGCTTTTAAAGCAGTTGTTACATCGTCGTAATTATAATACCTGTCGAACCGTAGCGGGACTTCAATTTTACCTTTATCGGCTGCAAATGTTAAAACCGAAAATGAAAGGATCAGTGTAATTAATATATATCTTTTCATGATTAACCTCCAATCTTAATTTGTTTAACATCAGAACCAACATTTTTTGATTCGATTTTTGCTGTGATTGAGCTCGTTTTACCGGCTTTTATTATCCATGTAAGCCTTTTGACCTGGTTTCCGCCAATGCTGCCAAGTGGTGTACGACTGTATCCTTCCAAAAATTCAAGGTCTTTTCCTTCGAGCAGAACAATTACCGAAGCCGGTTGGCTATTCCTTTCTCCCATCGATGTAGGGTAAGGGAGGTAGCCTTTATTCTCAACAAAAAGTTCAAGTTTCCAGATTCCTGACCCCATGTCTGTAATTTTCTCATCAAGGATTTTTATTTCAGGAAGTTTTTCAGAGAGTTTGATCAGCCAGGGAATCTGAACGGAACACAAAGAATCTATCATTGAAGCAGGAGGAGTACTTTCAAGAAAAGGAAGGTAACCACCGATCTCAACTTCACCTAAAGTGGGATGCTGATATTTTTCCCATGCAGCAAATCCTTTTCCTCCAAGATCCTTGTCGATGTATGCCAGAAGTGATTTGTCTTTTTCACTGAGTTCCCCTTCTTTAACAGGTTTGGGCATATTTTTCATCATTCCTGCCATTTGTTTGGGAGTCACCCTTCCTGAATTCATCATATCAATAATACTTTTAGCTGAAAATTGTTCCGGGGCTTTGTTAGCTTTGAGGAAAGCAGTAATTTTTTCCTCACCCAAAGCAATAAATTCTTTCACCTCCATTTTTTCAACTTCCTCAAGTGAAAGCCCTTCTTCTTCTTTTTTCTCTTCTTTTACTTTCGGAACAGTGAAAAGATTCATGCTGAAAGAAGGTACACCAACCTGATAATATGCCCAGAGTTCAAACGAACCATCCTTATCACGCGGAGGATCAAGCCTTTCGGTATTAAATTTCTTTTCTTTCAGGTATTCTTTGTAATCTTCCGATAGTTTGGAGTAAAATTTAAGGTCGTTATCCTGAGGATTTACCGCAGCACCTAATCCAAGGAATCCTGCAATCATCGATGCCGTAACTTCCATACCTTCCGGTACCATAGGCTTTACAAATTCAATTATTTCATCCATTGTGTAGGTTTTGTCGGGATCGGCGCCAAACTGGGTTGCATACCTCCTTGGTATTTTAATACTTTGCATATTGGCTCCGCCCCGTCGGCCTCCCTTTGGCGGTTCAATACAAAAGTCTGATGTTCCGATGGTCTCAATCATCGATATTTCAGGATGGTCATAAATAAATTTCATAACAGCAAAACTTTCCGGGGTTATTCCGGCATATATACCTGCGTCTTTATTTTTATGGTCGAAAAGGTGAGGGAAATTAATACCAACATTTATACCTCCCGGTTCATCTTCATTATAAACACCATCTCCATCATTATCAATTCCTTCGATGTAAATTTTGTATTCACCGCGTTCACCTTTCCCTGCATCAGCCCTGACCATAATCCTTGGATCATTTGGTGAAATTTTGTAAGTTCCCTCCGGATCCTTTACCCTCATTTGAGTGATAAAACCATCTCCGTTTAAATCTTCAAATCCATCTTCATCTACCTGGTCATCAATATCTTTATTCAGTTTCTGATCATTGGTAGATTTTTCATAGACAACCGATGAAAAATAATTTTCGGATGCATCAGGATTTGGAAGAGGCAGGATAAACCATTTAACATTTTCAGTATTTTCTTTCGAATTTAATAGAAGGTTCGCCAGGTAAAGGGCTCCTTCAGTTGAAACAGGAGTGATCCCTTCGAAGTTGGCCCCAATAAAAACGGCAGGTTTATCTTTCAGGTTTTTACCAATTTCCAGAATTGTTACCTCTTTCCCTCCCGGGCTTACTGCAATTTTATGTAGCTCTGCAATTGCCGGATTAGCATCTGCCAACGATTTTAAAGCATCCTGAACCTCACTGTAATTGTGGTATTTGGTAAATGCTATTTTATTTTGAGCATAGCTGTTAAATCCTTGCAGGACAAGAAAACTTAACAGCACCGTCAAAAAAACAGTTAGTTTTTTACGCATAATGATATTTAATTTTGATTGGAAAATATGTTTTAAAAATAACTTTTTTCTTTAATTTCTTTAATTTTTAGCCCATTTTTCTTTTTCCCTGTACAAGTATACAGTGGATGAATTTTTTATTTATAATGAGCGATGACCAAGTTTATCAGGCAAATTTCCAATATAAAGTCAAATTTATTATGATTCCAGGTTAATTGGGTTTGCCGGTATTAATGTTTTACTACCAACATTTTTTTTGAGCAATACCGGTCTTGTACCCCAACTGATAAATATAAACTCCGGGCTGGCATTATAAAAAACGTCGTTACGGAATTACCACCCACTGTTATAAACTGATTCATTTTTATTACGATATTGATGAATGGGAATTGTTTGATATGCAGTAAGACCCGCTGGAAATGAAAAATGTTTATAACGATCCCGGTTACGCCAATGTAAAGGCTGAATTACATGATCGCCTAGACAAACTGATGGAAAAATACGGCGACAGTTATAAACTGGCAAAATCTTTTATCCCTGCCGAACCTGATTCAAGTAACTATCGCCAGAGGGATTAAAAATGCTTAGCTCTTCTTTGGAAATATTCGGTTAACCACCTGATCGTTTTATATCTGTGAATAATCAAGCGGGATCAGGAATTTTTTATTCACTTTGCTGACTGTATTTGCATATTCAGTTTTGTTCCTCATTGTGTTCCATTCTGGGCTCGAAGTGAATTTTCCCCAGTTGGTTGTCCTTTCTTCCATATCCTTAAACCATAGAAGGTAAGATAGTGCAGGCATTTTTTTCCCTGCCAGTATCTTCCCGAAGAATACAGGGTGCAATCCTACTTTTTCAAATAAGGGAAGTTCTTCCTTGTTGAACATTTCAATTTTTCTTTTCCCTGCATCTTCGTTATAACTTTCATAGGTTCGCCATTCAAATAATCCCCGGCTTTTATCAGGAACCTTTAATTGCGGTATTCCTTCAAATGCTTCCATCAGGTAAGTTTCATATCTTTCAAAAACCGGTTTTGACGGATCTGATTTAAGATATGTTTCTGCTGCCTGTTGGTATTCTTTATCTGTGTCAGTTTCGTTCCGGATTTCAAAAAAAGCCTTAAAGTCGGGATATACAAAAAGTAAATACTGTGTAGGCGGTTCTTCAAGGCTGTACTCACCAAATGCACCAACTTTTATCCCTTTTTTGTTCATGAAGGGAATAAGAGCCTCAACCAAATAGGATTTCAATTGCCCTGTTCCGCCACTTCCTGAAAAATGATATTCTCTTAATTCATAAATATTTTTAATATCAGAATTTGTTTGTCCGGCAACCAGCGGATTTACTGTTGCTGTAGCTGCAATTGCTGCCGATCCTTTTATAAATGACCTTCTTTTCATAGAATTCAGTTAAGTTGTTTGTAGGAAAAATACTAATTTATTTTGAAACCTTTACTGAATTATTGGTTATTTAAACCCGGTAATTCGGGAATTTTATCTATAAATATTGAATCGTTCAGGGTCATGGGAATCAGTTTTACTTTCCTTACCAAAGATGTATTAAATTCAAGGAGTTTGTCTTCTTCCGGATTCTCCGTAGCCCCGAAATAAATATTATAGTTTGCATCAATGGGTAAAAGAAGCCTGCATTTTTCTCCGGGTGGAATCCTTATATCCATAAAATCACAATAGTTTTCATTATCCCAGTAAAGATCAGTCAGCATATTTACATACAGAGTATCGGAAGTTGGATTGACCAGTTTAATCCTTCTAAAATTTTGACCTTCAGGCATGTATCCTACATAAACACCGGTTGTAGCTTCAAAAAGGATAGAACCAAAAACCAGGAAAACGTCACCACAGGCATTTCCTACCCTTTTATTCTGTAATTCATGTTGCCTTTCGCGGCTACTGTTATCGTAAATATAATTGTATGAATTGCACCCTCCTGAAAAAAGGATTGTTAAAAGTATCAGAATGTATCCGGTTTTTTTCATGCCCTGAAGTTAAACAATAATTATACCATCCATCCATGTTTTTATCTGATTTATTTTCCGGTTAGAGTTATTTATTTTTCAATTTATTTTCTGATTTTTTATGCTGAAATTTCAACCGGGCAGTTTTATGGAAATTTTCTTTTGATTGATAATAAAAAGGAAACTCAGAATTGCACCCAAAAACGATAAAATCAGCATTCCTTTTGAGCCCAGATATAAATTAAAACGTTCATATTCAAGTAACTTTTCACCCGAATCCAAATAAGAATGAAACAGTCCAAACATAATTACCATCCATGAAAAATGCAGTGCCCATGAATAACCGATATGGCCGGTTTTAATGATCAGGTTGTTCCTTAAAATTCCTACGAAAAACAAAGTAGTAAGTGTTAAAATCCCAATGGTACCCCTATTCAGGAAAACCCATTTGTAAAATATAAAATGGATCGATGAGAAAATAATTGCCAGGACAACAGAAACTACAATTGGTTTCATTTTTAACTTTAAAACAGCCATATTTATAACAATGGCTCCTAAAATTATTTCTTCGTTTAAAGTATAGAAAAAAGTATGGTAATAACTCTGCCAATTGGTTAACGAAATTACTACCTGATTTTTACCTGCGATAACAAGGATCAGAAAATAAAATGCAATCAAAAAAAAGGTAAGCGATAAAAAACTGAATATAACAGATTTTAATGAAACTTTTAATCCGGTAATTTTTAAGTAATCTTTATTCCATAACCTGTAACTGAAAAACAGGATCAGGACTGTGCCAACAGAAGAGTTCCACCATCCTCCCAGTGCATAGTAAGAGAAAAGTAAATATGAAAGAAGGAGCATGGCTACCAAAAACCTGGGGCGGGAAAATAGTCTGACAGCTTTCATTCTTTTAATGGTTATTCAAATTTAAATTTAAAAACAAATTTAATTGCATTCTGATAAAGAACCGGTAAACTGATTAAATTTAATTACTTGTATTTTTCAGATGATAAAAAAAGCCGCACCCTAAAAGGCACGGCTTCAGAAATTATATAAAAGGTTTTTTATTCTTCCGATTCAACCGGTGAATAATCCATAGCAGCCATACGTTTGTAAGAATTATAACGCCATTTGGCATTATCTTCAGCGCTTTGGAATAATTCATCAGCAGTTTCAGGGAACGATTTTTTCAAAGAAGTATAACGTACTTCGCCATTCAGGAATTCCTGGAACTTACTCCAGTCAGGATCTTTGGAATCAAGCTGGAACGGGTTTTTGCCTTCGGCTTCCAGCATCGGGTTAAACCTGAACAGGTGCCAGTAACCTGATTCAACTGCACGTTTCTCTTCTTCCTGCGTTTTACCCATGCTTGCCCTTAATCCATGGTTAATACATGGTGCATAGGCAATTATTATAGATGGGCCAGGATATGCTTCAGCTTCTTTTAAGGCTTTGAGGTACTGATTGTTGTTTGCACCCATAGCAACCTGAGCAACATACACATAACCATATGACATCATCATTGCACCGAGGTCTTTTTTACGGATTTTTTTACCTGAAGCAGCAAATTTTGCAACAGCACCAACCGGCGTTGATTTTGACGACTGCCCGCCGGTATTTGAGTAAACTTCAGTATCCATTACCAGTACATTCACATCCTGTCCTGATGCCATTACATGGTCCAAACCACCGTAACCGATATCGTAAGCCCAGCCATCGCCACCAAATACCCAGATCGATTTTTTAACGAGGTATTGTTTAAGTGAAGCAATGTCTTTTGCATACTGGCTGTCGCTTTTTGAGATAGCCTCAATGACTTTGGCTGAGGCAATAACCGAAGCTTCTGCATCGTTTTTACCGGCAATCCATTCAGCGAAAGCTTCTTTTTCAGTTTCGCTTGCACCGTTAGACAGAGCTTCATTCATGATCATTGTAATACGGTCGCGTTGTGCAGAAATACCTTCAGCAAACCCGAATCCGTATTCGGCATTGTCTTCGAACAGTGAATTTGCCCATGCCGGGCCATGTCCTGAATTTTTATGTTTACAATATGGAGTAGAAGGTGCAGAACCACCATAAATTGAAGAACATCCGGTTGCATTGGCTACCATCATTCTTTCACCATAAAGTTGAGTGATCAGCTTCACATAAGGTGTTTCACCGCAACCTGCACATGCTCCCGAAAATTCAAACAATGGCTGGGCAAACTGTGAGTTTTTAACCGATTTTGTTTTGTCAACCACATTTTCTTTTAACGAAACCTCATTAACCATGTATTCCCATTTCAGAATTTCGTCACGCTGGGTGTCCAGTGGTTTCATGATTAATGCTTTTTCTTTTGAAGGACAAACATCGGCACAGTTTCCGCAACCTGTACAGTCGAGTACACTCACCTGGATTTTAAAGTTTAATCCTTCGAATACTTTGGTTGGAGTTGCTTTTTTAACTACAGTTCCTTCCGGTGCAGCTTCATATTCTTCATCGGTTAACAGGAACGGGCGGATAGCAGCATGAGGACAAACATAGGCACACTGGTTACACTGGATACAATTGTCAGGTTGCCATTCAGGTACATTAACTGCAATTCCACGTTTTTCATACTTTGCCGTACCCGGTTGGAATGCACCGTCTTCAGCACCTGTAAAAGATGAAACAGGCAGGTCGTCTCCTTTTTGAGCATTAATAACATCAACAATTCCGGAAATATATTCAGGGCGGTTTAGGTTTGCTTCAACCGGTTTAACATCAATGTTTTTCCATTCAGCAGGAACCTGAACCTGTTTTACATGGACACCACCTGCTTCAACAGCAGCATAGTTCATGTTTACAATTTTTTCACCCTTGCGGCCATACGATTTAACAATGGCTTTTTTCATTTCATCAACTGCCATTTCGTAAGGGATCACCCTGGTGATGTTAAAGAAAGCCGACTGCATGATGGTGTTGGTCCTGGTTCCGAGGCCGATGTCTTCACCCAGTTTTGTGCCATTAATAATATAAAATTTAATATCGTTGACAGCCAGGTATTTTTTCATTGCATCTGGAAGCTCTTCTTTTGTCTTTTCTTCATCCCAGATTGAATTCAGAAGGAATGAACCACCTTTTTTCAAACCTTTTAATACATCATATTGATGAATGTATGCAGGAACATGGCATGCAACAAAATCAGGAGTTGTTACAAAATAGGTCGAACGAATCGGTTTATCGCCAAAACGAAGGTGCGAACAGGTAAAACCACCCGATTTTTTAGAGTCGTATTGAAAATAACCCTGGCAATATTTATCAGTAGCTTCACCGATAATTTTGATCGAGTTTTTATTTGCACCGACTGTACCGTCGGAACCCAAACCATAAAATTTAGCCTGGTAAGTTCCTTCGGGAGTCATATTTACTTCTTCTTTCAGAGGAAGTGATTTAAAAGTTACGTCGTCAACAATTCCAATAGTAAATCCCCCTTTTGGTTCATTCATTTCAAGGTTTTCATAAACCGAAAGAATTTGTGAAGGAGTAGTGTCTTTTGACCCTAAACCATAACGTCCGCCTACAATAAGTGGTGCATTTTCCTTTCCAAAAAAGTGCGACTGAATGTCCATAAACAGAGGTTCGCCTGGTGCTCCTGGTTCTTTGGCACGGTCGAGGACAGCAATACGTTTTACTGTTTCAGGAAGTGCTTCAGCAAAATGTTTGGCTGAGAACGGACGGAAAAGATGAACAGAAATCATCCCGACTTTTTTGCCTTGTGCATTTAAATAATCAATGGTTTCTTTAATGGTTTCTGTTACCGAACCCATTGCAATAATAATGTTTTCAGCATCAGGAGCTCCGTAATAATCGAACGGACGATATTTTCTGCCGGTAATTGCGCTGATTTTATCCATGTAATCGGCAACGATATCGGGTACTGCGTCATAAAATTTGTTTGATGATTCTTTAGCCTGGAAGAAAATATCCGGGTTCTGGGCAGTACCACGGGTTAGCGGATGTTCCGGGTTCAAAGCCCTGTCGCGGAATTCCTGAAGTGCCTTCATGTCAACCAGCGGTTTCATATCTTCCATATCAATGGCTTCAATTTTCTGAACCTCATGTGAAGTACGGAATCCATCAAAGAAAGCAACAAACGGAACCCTTGATTTAATGGTAGCAAGATGTGCAACACCGGCAAGGTCCATTTCTTCCTGTACCGAACCGGATGCCAGCATGGCAAATCCTGTCTGACGGGCTGAGTAAATATCGCTGTGGTCGCCAAAAATTGAAAGCGCATGCCCTGCAATGGCACGGGCACTTACATGGAAAACTGTGGGAAGTAATTCACCGGCAATTTTGTACATATTCGGGATCATCAGCAGTAAACCCTGCGATGCTGTGTATGTTGAAGTTAATGCACCTGATTGTAATGCTCCGTGAACAGCACCGGCAGCACCCCCTTCACTTTGCATTTCGGCAAGCCTTACCGGCCTTCCGAACATATTTTTCTTTCCAAATGCTGCCCATTCGTCAACATATTCCGCCATGGTTGACGAAGGCGTGATCGGGTAGATACAGGCTACCTCACTAAACATGTAACTCATATACGATGCTGC
>JAFGGF010000394.1 GCA_016930735.1 Prolixibacteraceae bacterium | reverse complement strand
TATTCTGAATAAAAATTTAGGTTTTAACAAACAACAGGTTTTGATTTTGAAAGGAGATAATTCTTTAGGTGAAAAAATTGTTCCGTTCAAAAAAGAGTTAAAATCAATTGCAGGAGTTGAAAATGTGACGGTAAGCTCATTTTTGCCCATCGAAAATTCAATGCGTAACGGTAATCCGTTTTATCTTGAAGGCAGGGTTGGAATTGACCCCGGTATAACCTGTCAAAACTGGCTGGTCGATAATGACTATGTAAAAACCATGGGATTAAACATTGTTGAAGGAAGGAATTTTTCAGAGGATTTTCGTTCTGACCTAAATTCAGCAATAATTAATCAGGAATTGGCCAGGCAACTAAACATTGATAATCTTATTGGGAAACGTATTACAGATGGGCAGGATTCATTAACAGTTGTCGGTGTAGTTAAGGATTTTAATTACGATAATATCCAGTATCAGATCCGGCCACTGGTTATGCATCTGGGGGTAAGCCCGAATTTTATCAGCATAAAAGTAAAAACTTCCGATATGGCAGGATTAATCAGCACGGTTACCGGATTATGGAATGACTTTTCGCCCGGGCAGGAATTACAGTATAGTTTTCTGGATTCGGAATATGCAAAAATGTATGATAATGTAAATCGTATGGGGTTAATATTTCGTTGTTTTGCTATTCTGGCAATTGTGGTTGCATGTTTGGGATTATTTGGATTGGCCGAGTTTATCACAAAACAACGGACAAAAGAAATTGGAGTTCGAAAAGTCAATGGAGCTAAAGTATCCGGAATATTAACCATGCTCAACAAAGATTTTGTAAAGTGGGTAGCCACTGCATTTATCATTGCAACGCCAACTTCGTGGCTCGCTATGAATAAATGGCTCGAAAATTTTGCCTACAAAACAAATTTAAGCTGGTGGATATTTGCCTTGGCAGGTTTGCTGGCACTTGGGATTGCTCTGCTAACAGTTTCATTTCAGTCATGGAAGGCAGCAACTAAAAACCCTATAGAGAGTTTGCGTTATGAATAATAAAAATAAATTGGCAATCCCGATATTTATCGGGAGGAGGGCAGCTACGCGGAACCCGGTGGAGGCATTATGCTATGAATAGAATTAACATTATAATTTAAAACAATGTATTCAAATTTTTTTAAAGTTGTATTACGTATCTTATTTCGGAACAGAGTGTTCTCTGCTATAAATATTTTAGGGCTTGCAGTCGGAATTGGTTGCGGTCTTGTTATATATAAGATTGTCAGCTATGAAAAGAGTTTTGACACTTATCATCAGAATTACTCACATATTTACAGGTTAATCAATCAATATAATCTGCCCAAAGAAGGATTGACTTATTTTGCAGGGCAGGTACATCCGCTTGCAGGAGCAATCAGGAATGATTTCACCGGAGTTAATGCTGCAATGACTTTTTATGCTGAAAGTGGACAGGTTAGTGTTGAGACAGAAAACGGTACAATCGATCAGTATCTGGAAGAAACCGGATTGGCTTATGCAGAACCACAATTATTCGAAATTTTCGATTTTAAATTTCTTGCTGGTAATTCTTCAATAGCTATATCAAATACCGGGAATGTTGTACTTTCTTCTTCGCTTGCTCAGAAATATTTTAAACTGAATTCAAAGAATGTTGGCAATGCCCTGGGTAAAACCATTAAAATAAATAATGCGGCAACGTTTATGGTTACCGGTATTTTTGCTGACCTGCCGGGAAATACTGATCTGCCCTTTAAATTAGTTGCAGGATACAGGGATCAGACCGCTTCCAATCCTTATTTTAATAATGGTAGCGACTGGAACGAATACAATTCGGCTACCAATTGTTTTGTATTATTACCGCAACAAATGGCTATTGCCGATTTTAATAATCAGCTTGATCTTTTTTATAAGAAATACAATGTAAATGAATCGGCACTCGAACAAAAATATATTATGCAATCCTTGTCTGAAGTGCATTCAGGGAATTGTGAAAACTATAATAATCGTCAGGTTTCAAACAGAAGCCTTTTTATTCTTGGTGCCATCGGTTTGTTTTTAATCATTATAGCATCCATTAATTTTATTAATCTGTCAACAGCCCAGGCTTCGAAGCGTTTTAAGGAAATCGGTGTTATGAAAATATCAGGAGTTAACAAACGCCAGTTGGTTTTTCATTTTATGGGTGAAACAATTTTAATTACAGGTATCGCTGCATTGATAGGTTTGTTTATTGCTTATCTTTTGTTTGGATATCTTGAGGAAATTATCGGTTACAGGCTATATCTCGATTTATTAAAAAATCCAAACAGTTTAATTTTTCTTGTTAGCACGGTATTGATTGTTGGGCTACTGTCAGGATTTTACCCTTCTTTGATTCTTTCCCGGGTTAAACCTATCGGGATTTTGAAAAATTCCATTTCAGTAAATAAATCAGATTCGGTTTCTGTAAGAAAATTACTTGTTGTTGCACAATTTGTAATTTCAATTGTATTGATTACCGGGACACTGGTTATGCATAAGCAAATGCAATTTTTCCTGAATAAGGATTTAGGATTTAGTAAAGAAGCAATTTTACTGGCTCCATTACCTGATGCAAGCACCAATAAACTGGAAGCCTTAAAATCAAACCTTTTAAAAAATTCTGATGTTGAACAGGTAAGTTTTGCAACCCGCAGCCCGCTTGCTGATTGGAGGGTGGGAAATCCGATAAATCATCCGAAACTCGAAAAAGATCTTTACTCAGGGAATTTGAAAACCATTGATGAAAACTATCTCGATTTATACGACATTAAGTTAATAGCAGGGGAAAATGTACCGGTTGAAAAATTCACCGGAGACGCGGTGGTAAACAGGAAACTTACAGAATTGCTTGGCTTTAAGGATCCCAACAATGCTATTGGCGAATTATTTACATACGGGAGGGGTGAACTGGAATTCAGGATAACCGGAGTTGTAGAGGATTTTCATGCTGAATCATTACAACAGGAAATGGATAATGTTATCATGAGTAATTTACCGTTTAATATTCAGGAAATGGCAGTGAAAATAAATCCCGCTGTAATGTCTCTTTCAGGGTATAATAATACAATTAAGAAGATTGAGGAAGACTGGAATCAAATTTTCCCGGATGACATTTTTGATTATAAATTTTTCGATCAGTTTATTTCGGGTTTGTATATTGAAGAACAAAAAACATTCAGCTTAATCGAACTCTTTGCTGTGATTGCTATAATAATAGCCTGTTTGGGATTGTATGGTCTCATAACTTTTACTGCATCTCAGAAAAATAAGGAAATTGGTATCAGAAAAGTAAACGGGGCAAAAATTTCGGAAATACTGGCTTTTTTGAATATCGGTTTTTTGAAATCGGTTGGGATTGCTTTTCTGATAGCAACCCCTTTGGCTTACTTAATAATGAATAAATGGCTCGAAAACTTTGCCTA
>JAFGGF010000393.1 GCA_016930735.1 Prolixibacteraceae bacterium | reverse complement strand
GTTAATAAATTATTACTAATTTTGGTCACCTTTTTTGAGGCTGGAACAATAATAAAAAATACATAAAATATTAACCAGAAAGAATAAAACATTATGAAAGTTTATAAAACTGATCAAATCCGCAACATTGCCTTAATCGGAAATGCCGGCAGTGGAAAAACCACCCTTGCAGAAGCTATGCTTTTTGAGGGTGGAGTAATTAACAGAAGAGGTGAAGTAACAGCAAAAAATACTGTTTCAGACTATAACCCGATTGAACATGAGTTTGGCAATTCCGTATTTTCATCATTATTATACACCGAATTCAACGATAAAAAAATCAATATCCTTGATGCACCTGGGATGGACGACCTTTGCGGTGGTGTGGTTTCATCGTTAAATGTTGCCGACCTTGGATTAGTGGTTGTAAATTCAACCAATGGTGTCGAAGCCGGAACAGAGGCAGCCTACAGGCATGCTTCAAAAGCCGGGAAGCCGCTTATTTTTGTATTTAACCAGCTTGACCATGATAATTCAAATTTCGATAAATCACTGGAACAATGTAAATCTTCATACGGAAACAAGGTAACGGTGGTCCAGTACCCTGTTGATGCCGGGCCTAATTTCACATCAATTATTGATGTGTTAAAAATGAAAATGTTTAAATACGGGCCTGACGGGGGAAAACCGGAAGTGTTGGATATTCCTGCTTCTGAAAAAGATAAAGCAGAAGAACTTCATAACGAGTTAGTGGAAATGGCTGCCGAAAATGAAGAATCGTTGATGGAACTTTATTTCGACCAGGGATCGCTTTCTGAAGACGATATGCGCAAAGGTATGAAACTTGGTATGCTTCAGCGCGACCTGTATCCTGTATTCTGCACCTGTGCAAGGAAAAATATCGGTGTTGGAAGGTTGATCGAATTTATTTCCAATATTGCTCCTGCACCAAATGAAGTTCCTATGCGGAAAATTGTTAGTGGAAAAGAAGTTAAAATGGATGCCGGGGACAGACCTTCATTATTTGTATTTAAAACTTCTATTGAATCGCATGTTGGAGAAATCACTTACTTCAAAGTGATGTCGGGAACTATTAAAGAAGGCCTTGACCTTATAAATTCAAAAAACGGCAATAAAGAACGTTTGTCACAAATTTTTATTACAGCAGGTAAAAACAGGGAAAAAGTTGAACAACTGGCTGCAGGGGATCTTGGCTGTACAGTAAAACTGAAAGACACCAAATTTAATTCAACACTTTCGGAAAAAGATGCCGATATAAAATTTGAAGAAATTGTATTTCCCACACCTCGTCACTACATTGCAATAAAAGCTGTAAATGATTCAGACGATGAAAAAGTTGGTGAAGTTCTGAGCAAAATCAAATTTGAAGACCCAACTTATGTTATTGAGTATTCAAAAGAACTTAGACAATTAATAGTGCACAATCAGGGAGAATATCACCTGAATACCCTGAAATGGTTCTTCGACAATGTCCATAAAATTGAGATAAATTATAATCAGCCCAGAATTCCTTACCGTGAAACCATAACAAAACCGGAACAATCTGATTACCGCCATAAAAAACAATCGGGTGGTGCCGGCCAGTTTGGCGAAGTTCATATGATTATCGAACCCATTGAAGAAGGATCTAAACCAAAATCTATGTTTAACCTCAAAGGGAAAGAATTAAAGATTTCAGTTCGGGCAGAAGAAGAAATTCCATTGCAGTGGGGCGGAAAACTTGAATTTATCAATTGTATTGTTGGCGGATCGATCGATGCAAGGTTTTTACCTGCTATTCTGAAAGGAGTAATGGAAAAAATAGAGGAAGGACCACTTACAGGTTCTTATGCCCGGGATATCCGTGTTTATGTTTACGACGGTAAAATGCATCCGGTTGATTCAAATGAAATTTCATTTAAACTTGCTGGCCGGAATGCATTCAGTAACGCATTTAAAACTGCCGGACCTAAAATCCTGGAGCCAATTTACGACCTTGAAGTACTTGTTCCAAGTGAAAGAATGGGTGACGTAATGAGTGACCTGCAGGGACGCCGTGCTTTAATTATGGGGATGGGATCGGAAAGAGGTTTTGAAAAAATTTCTGCCAAGGTTCCTTTAAAAGAGATGTTTAAATACACAACTTCTTTAAGTTCTCTTACCGGTGGGCGTGGAATGTTCTCAATTAAATTTGCAAGCTACGAAAAAGTCCCGCCTGAAGTTCAGGATGAATTATTAAAAGCTTATGCAGCTGAACAGGAAGATGAATAGACCATTTCCTAATCAATCCTAACTATATTTCAAAAGACCCGGATTTTTATCCGGGTTTTTTATTATTTGCAAATAAATTGAATCATACATTTTTAGATTTTCTTTTGAATCTTTCTTTATCAGGAAACCGCACACGTGCTGTATTTGAGATAAGGATTAAAATGAATAAAAAACCAAATGGCAAAACAGGCCTTGTTTTTTGATAAAAGAAGTTATAACTTAGCTGATTATGGCCAGCAAACGTAGTATATTATTATCAAGGAAAAAAAGAATTCACGGAAGAAAACTCAGGTCAAATGTTGTCAGTATATCTTATTTGCTGAAATCGGAAAAGAAAATAAATTATTCTGTTATCGATAAATGGCTGAAAAAAGTTGCTTCCAGGATTACCTTTCGCAGAAAAAACACAGTATCCTGAGGAATATTTAATTTAATTTAACCCTGAATAATATGCATTGTTGGTTATATTAAAAACTTTATAATTGGTACAAACCAATCGTAAATAATCGTTCAGAAAAGATTTAATATGATGTATTATGACCGTCAAACATGAATTAAAAAGAATCAGGCGATTCAGATTAAAAAAACTGAGAGAGAATGAATATATCCGGGAATTAAAATTCAAACTTGACCTCGAAAGTAAAATAGACATGGATTATATCGATTCGTGGATGAAAATCAATTCTCAGATTAAATGGAAATACCATTAAATCTTTCAAAAATGATTGATTAATAAACCGGATTTTAACAAGCTTAAAATAGTTTGTACACTTATATGAGAGATAATTACAGCAAAGCACTGAATTTATATAATGTTATAAAAAACAACAATTTAAGTTCAGTTTCAGAATTAAATCCGTACCTTGATTCCTCAACCTTTAAAAACCGAAATTATGACTATTGAATATGGCCGGCCCTTATCAAAAGGCTGGGACCGAATGAAAAAAGCCTTATTCCAGCCCTTTGACCTCGGGAAATGGTTTACCCTTGGATTTACCGCATTCCTGGCAACTTTAGCCGATTGCCAGGGAGGTAATGGTGGTGGAAACAGTTACTCCGGTGATAATTATACCGATTGGGATGAACTGTTTAACTTCCCTTCAGTTGCCTGGGAATGGTTAATTAACCACCCTTTGTATTTTAACCTGATAATAATAGGATTAGTTATATTGTTTCTGATTGGATTTATTTTTATCTGGCTCAGTTCAAGAGGCAAATTTATGTTTCTCGACAATGTAGTTTACGACAGGGCTGAAGTTAAAAAGCCCTGGTTTGAATACCGAAAAGAAGGAAATTCACTTTTCCTGTGGAGGTTGGCTTTCGGATTGATTGCAATGGCAGTTTTTATTCTGTTTTTTATTTATTGCTTCAATACTGCCAGGAAAATTCATTATGAAGATATCTATGGAGTTACAAAATTCTGGATGATTACAAAAATGGTGCTGATATTTTTAGGTTTAATAATTATTTCAGGATTAATTAAAACGTATTTGGATCACTTTGTCGTGCCCGTTATGTATAAAAAAAGAATCTCCGCTTTAAAAGGATGGTCAGTATTTTTAAGGTTGTTTGGCAGGCATTTCGGGCATTTTATTTTATATGCACTATTTACATTTATTTTAGGGATCGCAGTTTTTATCTGTGTAATCCTTGCTGCCTTGTTGACATGCTGCCTGGGATTTATTTTACTGATAATACCTTATATTAATGCTGTTGTATTACTACCGGTTCATTATCTTTTCAGGGCTTTTAGCATTGAATTTCTTGAACAATTTGGCGAGGAGTTCAAATTATTCCCTGTTGATCAAACAAACATTCAAATTATTGAATAGGTAAGGCAAATCAATTATCAGTCTTTCCCCCTGAATAAATGGAAAAATCCGCGAGCCCAGCGGTTCTTTCCGTCACGGCCTTTTCCTTCGGCTACATAATAATAAACTCCGGGGCTGGCATACCTGCCTCCTATTTTCCCGTCCCATACAGATTCGGCCCATGTGCCTTCAAACCTTTGAATATTTGATTTTTCCCAAAAATGAACGGTTCTACCCCAACGGTTGACGATGGTAATTTTTGCCTTATCCATTGACCAGAATTTAACGACAAAATTATCGTTGGTGCCATCATTGTTAGGCGTAAAAACATTTGGTACGTCAAAATAAGAAGTATCCGTTATGATGTAATCTTCCAGATAAAATGTATCGGTACAGACTCCTTCAAACATACTGTCATTTAAAATATGGTAATCCGATATTTTTTTGGAAACCAGCTTAACCATATAAGTACCTGTTTTTTCATAAGTATAAATGAGGTCATCATCATAGGCAACAAACATAAAACTATCGACAGGTTCTGATGAGGTTTCTGATTCTTTTTTTATCTGGTCAAGATCCCTGAAAAAGAACCATTCATACTCACCGGGAGTTCCATTCTCAGAATCATTTATAAATGTCACTTCCATTGGAGCTTCACCCTGCTGGTCACCGGAATTAAAATCGGCTTCTATCGTAAATTCAGCTTTTGTAACAACTGAAATGTATGTCACATTTGTTTCACCACTGCATCCAAAGCGGTCGGAAACAACAAATTTATAATCGGTATCGCTAGTAGGTGGATCATATATTGAAGGATTGGATACTCTTGCAACAACATCAAAACTTTTCCTCCATTCTACCTGAATATCTTTAAATACCTCAATTTCAGCATTATCAGCCAGGTCGTAATATTTTAAACCGGCAGTAGTAAATTCTCCTCTGAGTTTAAAATAATCACAATCTGAATCACTTACACGGCCGGTTGCAGTAAACCAATCATTTAAAACCCAGGCACGGTAAATTTCAATTGTATCTTCTTTGGTAATTGTAACCCTGTAACATCCATCAGCCAATTCTGTAATTTGTGAATAATTATTTTCAGAATCTTCTGAAAAATAAGGATCAAAATCAAAGGCAACAGGATTATATTTTTCCCATAAAAATGATTTAGTGCCGGTTAAATTTGTTTCAGCTACCAATTTCCCAAAGTTAAATTCTTCGATTGAACAAAAAATATAAATACTGTCAGTTTCACCGAATACAGGATAATTTGTTTCATCAGTAAATTCCGCTCCCGGTGCCGAAAGTTGTGCAACCAATGAACTGCTGGCAAAGATGATCACAAAAAATATAAGTACTGTCCTGAAAAAAAATACTCTCTTCATTTCTGTATTTTATGGATACAATATTAACGTATAATTTTTATTAAATTGCCTGAAAATATTGAAAAATAAATCGAAAATAAAAAGTTGCTTTCAAATTAATTGTTAATAAAACTCTGTTGAAAAATCCCATTTCAAGAGAACAACTTCTATTTTTGTTGGTCGAACTGAAAAATCTGAAATGATATTTGATTATCTGGAAGAACTGAATGCAGCACAAAAAGAAGCGGTTATAAAAACCGAAGGGCCATCGTTGGTTGTTGCCGGGGCTGGATCGGGGAAAACCCGTGTACTGACTTACCGGATTGCCCATTTAATAAAGCAGGGTGCCAAACCCTGGTCAATCCTGGCGCTTACTTTTACCAACAAAGCAGCCCGTGAAATGAAAGAACGGATTGCAAAAGTAGTTGGTGAAAATACAGCCCGATACCTTTGGATGGGAACTTTCCATTCCATTTTTGCCCGTATCCTGCGCACCGAACATGAAGCTGTCGGTTATCCTTCGAATTATACAATTTACGACGCTGCCGATTCAAAAAGCCTTATTAAATCCATTATTAAAGATTTACTACTGGATGATAAAGTGTATAAACCGGGTGTTGTGGCAAGCCGTATTTCGAAAGCAAAAAACAACCTGGTAACTCCGGGAGTTTATGCCGAAAACGCTGAAATCAGTTCGTTTGACAAAAGCATCCGCATGCCGCGTATTTCTGAAATATATAAGGAATATGCAAAAAGATGTTTCCTTTCCGGTTCCATGGATTTCGATGACCTGTTATTAAAAACCAACATTTTATTCCGCGACAATCCGGAAATATTAAAAAAATACCAAAGTCAGTTTGATTATGTCCTGGTTGACGAATATCAGGATACAAACTATGCACAATACCTGATCATTAAAAAGTTAGCAGAAATACACAACAATATTACCGTTGTTGGCGACGATGCCCAAAGCATTTATTCTTTCAGGGGGGCACGGATCGAAAATATTTTAAATTTTAAAAACGACTACCCCAATTATAAAACATACAAACTGGAGCAGAATTACCGCTCAACAAAAACCATTGTAAATGCAGCAAACAGCATTATTTCAAAAAATAAGAGGCAAATTTCGAAAAAGGTTTTCTCTGAAAACAAAGTAGGAAGCCTGATAAAAATTCTGCAGGCTTTAACCGACAACGAAGAAGGCTTCTTGGTAGCCAATGAAATTTCGGAAACCCAG
>JAFGGF010000071.1 GCA_016930735.1 Prolixibacteraceae bacterium | reverse complement strand
TGTGAGGGTGAACAACGATGGGAAGAATTCACGCTGGTACAGCGGATCAGGTATTTACAGAAGCGTAAAACTGTTAAAAACAAATCCGGTCCATGTTGATATGTGGGGAATTTATATTACAACCCCTGAGGTTAGTAAAGAAAAAGCCGGTGTTCAAATCGAAACGTGGATTAAAAATCGGGGAAATGAACCACAGGGATTTGATTTAAAAATTGATGTTATTAATAAAAACGGGGAAATTGTTTCGCAAAAGAGATTGAACAAAGAAACAGGAGCAGATGAGATTTTTACAAATCTGTGGAAAACAGAAATAAAAAATCCGGTACTTTGGTCAACAGAGGCACCAGAATTATATAAAGCAAGAATTACCCTTATAAAAGATGGTAATGTTTTGGATCAGGCAGAGGAAACTTTTGGTATCCGGTCAATCAGTTTTTCTCCCGAAAAAGGATTCCTTCTGAATGGCGAGAATGTATTGTTAAAAGGTGGATGTATGCATCACGATAACGGACCGTTGGGTTCTGCAGCTTTTAAAGCAGCTGAATACAGGAGGGTTAAAACCATGAAGGATAACGGGTTTAATGCCATCCGTACAGCACATAATCCTCCATCGAAGTATTTTCTTGATGCATGCGATGAACTGGGAATGCTGGTTTTGGATGAATCGTTTGATCACTGGCAACGTCCGAAAAATCCTGAAGACTACAACCGTTTTTTTGACGAATGGTGGGAACGCGACCTTGAAGCTATGGTTTTACGCGACAGGAACCATCCTTCGGTAATCATCTGGAGCATTGGCAATGAAATAAACGAAAGGGCCGATTCATCCGGATTGGAGATTGCCCGGATGCTGAAAGCAAAAATTCTGGAAATGGATAAAACACGTCCTGTAACACAGGCAATTTGTGAATTCTGGGATCATCCGGGGAAACCTTGGGATGAAACAGCACCGGCATTTGAACAGATGGATATCCATGGTTATAATTATCAGTGGGCTCGTTATGAAAGTGATCACGAGAAATACCCTGAACGGGTAATGATAGGAACCGAGTCGGTGCCAAAAGAAGCCTTTGAAAACTGGAAGATGGTGGAAAATCATCCATATGTCATCGGCGATTTTGTCTGGACCGGAATGGATTACCTTGGTGAGTCGGGAATTGGAAATTCGCGCCCTGACAATGCTGAATGGGGATTCCTGCCACCCTGGCCCTGGTTTAATTCCTATTGTGGCGATGTAAGTATTTTAGGTTATAAAAAACCGCAAATGTATTACCGTGATGTGGTTTGGCGAAACAGCAAACTGGAAATGCTTGTACATGCACCAATCCCGGGAGGAAGGACAGAAATTGTGAGCTACTGGGGCTGGCCTGAAGAATGGAAATCTTGGAATTGGGCAGGAAATGAAGGGAACTTTTTACAGGTGCATGTTTATACACGGGCTGAAAAAGTGCGCCTTGAACTGAACGGACAGGTTATTGGTGAAAAGGAAGTGTCGGAAGAAACAAAACTTACTGCAACTTTCGAAGTTCCCTATCAACCGGGTGAGCTTGTAGCTGTTGCCTTGGACAACGGCGAAGAAATTGCCCGCCAGGTTTTAAAGACCACAGGCGAGCCAGCTGCGATAAAAATTACATCTGAAAAAGATCAGATTGGAGCCAATCCGGATTGCCTTGCTTATTTTAATGTAGAGATATTGGATGAAAACGGATTGTTGATTCCGAATGCTCAAATTCCGGTTGATTTTGAAATAGAAGGAGGTTATAAACTTCAGGCAGTTGCCAATGGGAATCCAAGCGATATGAAAAGTTTTCACTCGCCACATGTAAATACTTTTCGCGGGCGTTGCCAGTTGATCGTCAGGTCATCAGACAAAGCCGGGGAAATAAAAGTAACAGCCAAATCAAATGGATTAAAAGCCGGTGAAACGATTGTTGAGGTGGTGAAATAATCTCAGTGTAAAGAGGTGGCGGCTCAGCAAGTTATACCTCTTATTTTACAATAAATGTTTTTGATTTACATTTTTCAACGTTAATATTCCCTTTTCTGTTGAATATTATGCTGCTAGTCCAACCGTGGTTTACTTTTGCCACAATAGAATATTTCATTGGTATTGCACTCAGATCATAAAAACATTCTGTTTGCCCCGGCGTCAGTGTAATTGAAAAACGTTCGGGAGTTCCTCTGCCAAATTGAATAATTGTTTTACCAAAAAGTGTTACCACAATTTCATATTGTGTCCTGTTTTCAAAACAATAATCGCCTGTATTATTTGTTTCACATTCTTCATCCAATGGCAAGTCATCCATTGATGCTGCAATAACTAACCCGGTGTTGACATCCAGTGCCTTCAAGGATAATTTTAAAGTCAAATCTGGAATAGTATAACTACCGATAATAATTGCTTCCACTGACAGAATCATCCCCAATTCTTTGGCTTTTGCAGCATCGATATAACCTTCATCAATTAATCTTTTTACTTCAATAATTTCTGGTAAGTTTTCCCTTTCGAAAACAAAAAATCCCTCTGAACTATTAACGATATTATAGGAAATCATATCAGCCATAAATTTGCCGGTGTTTGTTTTATTATTATCAATATCGGTAATGTATAAAACTACAATTTTATGAATATTTCTATTATTTAGTTTAACAGCAATATCATCACTGATTTTTTTCAGTTTTATATCAAAATCACTTTGGGAAAAAGAAATAATGGAAACGAAAAAAAGGAGAATCAATATTTTTATTTTTTTCATAATTTTTGGTTTAGAGTGAAGAATATTCCTCTTTAAATTTATCGAATAATTTTGAAAAAGCATGTTCTTTCGCTTGTGATTCAGATACACCATTTCCATTAACAGAAAATGAAAAACTGTTAATAAGGGATTTTTGAATGGCAGAAATTATATTCATCTTAATTGTTGCATTACAAATTATGGTTCCTACCACTAAAGTACCATTACGGAAAGAATAGGTGACTTCCCCAAGAACAATTGTATTAATCAGGGTATCTGTTTTTAGCATTTTTATAACCTGGCTATTCGCGTTTTGTAACTCGGGAAGATATTCTGATTGAATGAATTTTGTAGTAAAAAGAGAATAGGTAACTGAATATCCCTGGTTACGATAAAGGGCTGCAATTTGCGACATCAGTTCGTTTTCCTGCTGTTCGTTTTCATCAATAATTAACAGGGCAATATCAAATTTTGTATTGAGGTTATTTAAATATTCATCAGTTACGTCTGCAGGTTCAATTTTTTCAGTTTCAGCTAAATTCTTGTTTTCAGGTTTTTCCTCTTTAATATTATTCTTTTCCTCGCTTTTTTCTTCTTCACTCTGAATGCTGTCTTTTTCTATATTTGGAGAATTCTCTAAAAGTTCAGGTTTATTTTTTTTATTTTCCGTTGGTTTTTGATTCAACTGAATAAATATTATCAATCCTAAAAGAGTAATAATTATTGCAGTAAATGAAATTATTCTGAATTTCTTTTTTTTAACGTTATTATTCTCAACCAAAGGAACATCTTGTAATTTTGTGGGTGGTTTCCGATCATCAGTTTTTTTAACTTTATTTTCTTCCTCTTTCTTAAATTCATAGAAATTTTTAAAGCCAAGATAAACAGCAAATGCATTTATTATATCCAGGCGGCATTTTCCAGTCCTTTTTGAATAATGCCCTAAATATTCTTTTAATGTTCTGTCGCTAATAGTAGTTTTACACTGGTTGTAAATTTCTTCTGCCAATTGAAAAAAGTCATCCTGGGTCATTGGCAAATCATTGGAACCAGTTACTTTTTGCCGAACCTGATTTATAAGTTCCAAAACAAGAGGATCATCCTTTTTCCAGGCAGTTTTTATAATTGTCTTTAACTTGTCATCCATGTCATTAACTTGTCATTTCCTTGTCTTGGCATGTCAAAACTCAGGAGATACATTTGAGTAGTTTTTATTTTTCATTTGAAGATAGATTATCGGAACAATATGATAAAGATAATGAAACTATAACAAATTTGTAACGACCTGAAAGGTTCAATTGCCCGGGGTATTTGCACCAGGGGAAGGGTGCTGCCAACAGCTTAACGGCATTGCCCCGGCTTTTGAACCGTGCAACCCTTCCTCAGGATTTTTTGGCTGCGGTAAAAGCAGTACAGTTTCTGAAAGTTTGATGAATACCATTTGTTCATCGAAGTGCGACAGCCTGCACTGAATTTTGGCAAAGCCTTATTTACAAT
>JAFGGF010000392.1 GCA_016930735.1 Prolixibacteraceae bacterium | reverse complement strand
TTCTAATGGAGGAAGAACATTTAATGAAAGCGAAGCAGGCTGGGAGGCTTATATTTCATGCGATATTGTACCTCCTGATGATATAACAATGATTGGTTCCGGAAGTTTTACTACGTGTGAAAGTAATTTTTATGATGGTGGAGGTCAAAATGGCGACTATCTGTTAAATCAAGATGTAATAACTACTTTATTTCCAACAAACATTTCAAATAGGATTTCAGTAACATTTACATCTTTTACTACTTCCAATAACAAAGATGCTCTCTATGTTTATAATGGAGCAGATATTAATAAAGAACTTATTACTACCTTAAGTAGAAATGACAATCCTGGAACAATATCCTCCACTGCAAATGATGGAAGCTTAACATTCCGATTTATATCGGATGGTTCGAATATTTCATATTATAACGAATCGGGATGGGAAGCAACAATTTCCTGTATTTGTAATGATGCCATTGGAGGAATAGCAACTTTGTCTTCATCGACATTGTGCATAGGGAGTGAAAATCAATCTACACTAACTTTAAGTGACTTTTTAGGCTCCTCAATACAATGGCAATCATCAATAGATAGTGTTAGCTGGATAGACATAGAAGGGGCAACGAATTCAACTTATTTAATTTCATCACCTGAAATATCTTTGTTTTATCGGGCAGTAGTTTTAAACGATTGTTCAAGTGCATATTCAACAGTCGTAAAATTAACAGTTTTAGAAATACCTATACGATGTGATATTATTTATGGTCCATCAAATATATGTAAAGGAGTTAATTCGGTATTATACTCAGTTTCTGAAATTTTAAATGTAACCTCGTATATCTGGGAATTGCCTGTTGGTGCAACAGGCAGTAGTACAACAAACAGTATAGCTGTTAATTTTGGGAGCAATGCAGTTTCAGGTATATTAAAAGTGAAAGGATTCAATGATTGTGGATATGGAGCTGAAAGTTCATTATTAATAACAGTTGGTTCATTACCGGATAATGCCGGGGCTATTTCTGGAGAATCTGATGTATGTGTTGGTTCGGAATATACCTATACGGTTTCTTCAATCACGGGAGCAACATCTTATATTTGGGAATTGCCTGCTGGAGCATCGGGTGAAAGTACTACCAATAGTATAATAGTAAATTATGGAGCCGATGCGGTATCGGGCGATATAAAAGTTAAAGGGCATAACGATTGTGGCGATGGGCAGGAAAGCATATTTGCCGTAACGGTTTATTCTCAACCGGAAGCAGCGGGCACGATTTCAGGTAATAATATTGTTTGCCAGGGGACAACAAATACCTACTCAGTCCTTACTATTTCCGGTGCAACTTCATATAACTGGACTTTACCTGCAGGGGCAACCGGCGCAAGTACCACAAATAGCATTTCAGTAACCTTTGGCAGCAGCGCAGTGTCAGGAGATATATCCGTCAAGGGACACAACCAGTGTTTTGATGGAGAGGAAAGCAGTCTTTCAATTGCCGTCAATTCAGTTCCGGAGGCAGCAGGTATAATAACAGGTAATGAAAATGTTTGCCAGGGGACTTCAAATGTGGTTTATACTGTTCCCCTTATTCCGGGAGCAACATCATATGTGTGGACATTACCGGCGGGTGCAGAAGTTACTACAATAGAGAATGAAATAGAATTAAGTTTTGGCATATCTTCTACTTCGGGTACATTAAAAGTAAAAGGGTGCAATGATTGTGGCGACGGTTCAGAAAGCTCTCTGTTAATAACCGTTAGTTCTTTACCGGAAAATGCAGGGAATATTTTAGGAGAATCTGATGTCTGTCTTGGTTCGGGATATACTTATACGGTTCCTTCAATCACGGGTGCAACATCATATTTCTGGGAATTTCCTGACGGTGCAACCGGCGCAAGTACTACAAATACTATAACAGTAAATTACGACACTAACGCTGTATCCGGCAATATAAAAGTTAAGGGACATAACGATTGTGGAGAAGGGCAGGAAAGTACACTTTCCGTAACAGTTATTTCTCAGCCGGAAGCCGCTGGTACTATTTTTGGCGAGAATGTTGTTTGTAAAGGAACATCAAATATCTATACCGTCCCTGCTATTTCCGGTGCAACTTCATATAACTGGACTTTACCTGCAGGGGCAACCGGCGCTAGTACCACAAATAGTATTTTAGTAACCTTTGGCAACAGTGCAGTATCAGGAGATTTATTCGTCAAGGGACACAATCAGTGTTTTGAGGGGGAAGAAAGCAGCCTATCAATAACAGTTAAATCGGTGCCGGAAGCAGCTAGCATAATAACCGGTGATGAAAATGTTTGCCAAGGGACTTCTAATGTGGTGTATTCTGTTACTGTTATTCCAGGAGCAACATCATATGTCTGGACATTACCGGCTGGTGCAGAAGTTATAACAACCGTGAATGAAGTAGAATTAAGCTTTAGCACATCATCTACTTCGGGTACATTAAAAGTAACAGGACGTAACGATTGTGGTGACGGGGAGGAGAATTCGCTTCAGATTAATGTATTTCCAAAACCGGATCAGCCGGTAATTACACAAGATGTCGATACCCTGACTTCGAGTGCCTTAACCGGAAACCAATGGTATTACGAGAATACTATTATTTCCGGCGCAACAAACCAAACACTTGTGATTGATAAAAGCGGGAATTATTATGTAATTGTAACTTCTCTTGAAGAATGTATTTCAAGTCCTTCGAATATTCTTTCTGCACATTGTTCCTGGAACGATGGTATTAAAAATTATCAACTTAAAATTTATCCAAATCCTACCACCGGAGAAATAAACATTTCCGGCTTGCCTGATGGTAAAAAAATAGAAGTTTCTGTCGTGAACATGGAGGGAAGATTAATTAAAAAACAAAAGGTTACATCTATTGATCCGACCATTAACATCGATAATACAATCCCCGGTTCTTACCTTTTTATTATTGACGGGCAGGTAAATCAGGCAATTAAAATTATTAAAAAATAAAGAATTATAAGTGGCGATACGACTCGAAGTCGTGCCACCACTCAGAACTTAGATTTCTTTCGAAAATGAAATTTTTTATAAACCTGCGTCCCAACAAACTGGCCAAGGAAAAATGAGCCAACCAGAAAGGGTGCCAGGCTCCAGGAAAGGTTTACACCAAAAAATTTACGGATAAGGATTACAAAAGGCACAGCCAGGTGGATCATCAGGAACCACAGAAACGTTAGTTTTCGAAAACGGGCGCGGAAATAACCAAAAGGAAGGTTGACAATAAATGTTGCCAAACAGGTATAAAAAATTAACCAGTGCCTGCTCATAAAATTTATGGTTAAAATATTCAGCACCTGATGACTCATTGTTTTTGTAATGAAGTTAACAATATTTCTTTTAATGCCAGAACCCATTCATTTTCGGCATTCAGGCTTTTTACCAGTTGTAAATCTTCCCCTCCTTTTTCAATAAACATTTTCCTGTAATCTTCTTCAATTTCAACAATGGTTTCCAAACAATCGGTTACAAACGAGGGTGCAACAACAAGGATCTTTTTTTTACCTTCCTGAAGTTTGTTCAGTATAATTTCATCGGTAAAAGGTGACAACCAGTTTTTTGTCAACCTCGATTGGAAAGACGTTGTATAATTCTTTTTATCCGGGTTCAGTTTTTCAGTTATCAAGCGGGTTGTGGCATAACAGGCTGCCCGGTAACAAAACCTTCCAAAATCCGGCATTTCTGTTGTGCAGAAACATTTTTTCACCCGAATACCCGGATGGCATTTTTCTACCTGCCGGTTTGGCAAACCGTGATAGGAAAAAACAATGTGGTCAAAAGTTTCAGGGAGGTAATCATGAATTCTGTTAACAAATGCATTTATAAAAACCGGGTGGTTGTAAAACTGCTCAACCTGAATAACTTCGGTTTTTAAGTTGAGCCGTTTAATTTCTTTTTCAACTGCCGCAATTGCCGTTTCGGTTGTTGACATGGCCTGTTGCGGAAAAAGCGGGAATACAATCAGGCGGTGAAAATTTTTTTCTTTAATTTTTGAAAGTGCTGTTTTGTAACCCGGATTTCCGTACCGCATCCCTGTAAAAATTTTAAAATCATCTCCAAGTATATCCTGAAGTTTGTTCTTTAATTCCTCTGTAAAATAAATAAGCGGAGAACCCATGGGTGTCCATAATTTTTGGTATAATCCGGTTGATTTTTTCACCCTGAACGGAATGATGATCAGGTTAACCAGAAATTTTTGCAGAAGCCAGGGCAGGTCGATCACCCGCCGGTCGTTGAGGAATTCAGACAGGTATTTCCTGACAGCAGTTTTTTCGGGCCTATCGGGGCTGCCAACGTTCATAAGCAATACAGCTGTTTTTTTAGCGTTCATTAATTTTTACTTTGAATTTGTTCTGCAATTGTTTTCCCCTGTTTAATCCGGTCGGCCATTCCGATACCATCACGAATATTTCCGGCCAGGATAATTCCCGGATGTTCTTTTTCAAGCAATTCTATCGAATTTAATTTTTCTTCCGATTCAATTCCGTATTGAGGAATGGCATGCTGATAACGAAATATTTCCATCATGTCAGGATTAAATTCTGTTAATCCCATCATTTCCGAGACTTCCCTTTTTACTATAAATTCAATTTCCCGGTCGCTCAGGCCAACAATTTCCGGGTGCCTGACTCCGCCCAGAAATACCGAAAGCAGGACTCCGTTTTCGGGAGCTTTGTTTTTCAGGAACGATGATAAAAACAAAATACCCAGTACATCTCTGTTTTCCTTTGACGGAACCAGCCCACCAAAGGCTTTTAACGGTATTCCCTTCCAGTTGTTAAAACCCAGTGAGACCTGTATAACCTTAGCATATACCAGTTTGCCGATATGTTTTAACTTTTCAGGATCGGCAAAAGAAAAAATTTTGTCAAGAGAATAAGCTCCGGTTGTTGAGACCACATAGTCAAAGTTTTCATTTCCTATTTTGTATGTTTTTTCTGTTTCCTTTTGAACAGACAGATCCTTACAATTCAATGTAATATTTTCTGACCCGATATTTTTTTCCAAAGCTTTGATCAGATTTTCAAGGCCACCGGAGACAGAAAAAATTTCCCTTGTAGCCTTTTTTTCCCTTTCGGTTTTTGGAATCCTCGCTTTTTTTATAGATCCCTTTATAAAACTCCCGTAATTCTGTTCAAGGTTATACAGCTTTGGTAATGCATATTTGGTAATGAGTTTTTTTGGGTCTCCTGAATAAATTCCCAGGATAAAAGGGTCAACAGCATAATCGAGGAAACTTTTTCCCATCCGGCGTAAAACCAGGTCAGCCAACGATTCATTCGGATTTGAGCCCTTTTTACGAAACGGTTCCCCAAGCAACCGCAGTTTATCAGAAAAAGTAAACAAAGGAGTAGTTATTCCACCGACCAGCCCCGAAGGAAGGGATTCCCATTTACCTGCTTTCCAAATCCATCGGGCCTTGGCAGCATCATCGGCAATTTCAAGATGGCAATCATCTTTCAGGTCTTCTATCAGTTCAACGGCTTCGGGTTGTGAAAGGACACCGGTATTCGGACCCGATTCAAAAGTAAATCCTTTTTTTTGGTTGGTTTTTATTACACCTCCAACCCGGTTGTTTCTTTCAAAGACATGAATGTCGAAACCCGATTTTTTCAGGTAATATGCAGTGGTCAATCCGGTAAGTCCACCCCCTATTATAGCTATTTTTTTGGTATTATTCATGATTTATAAGGCTTTGGAAAATTTTTGTGTGGCTGTTTTAATGGCCGGGTCAAATGCAGCCGCAATATTTCTTATAAAAAAACGCCCGGTTTCAGTAACTTCAATTTCATCAGAATTGATCTGAATTAATCCATCAGAAATGAATTCATTTAAATCGGTTTCTTTGAATGAAACGGTTTCTTTTATTTCTGTTTCGTTTGTTTCAAATACATTGGAAACAGATTGCCACGAAATAAAATAATTGCACATAATTTCATTGATCACATGCCTGATGATTTTTTCTTTCCGGTTCAGTTTGTATCCTTTTTCAACAGTAAAATTTCCCTGATTAATAAGTTGGATATAGGTATTTGTATCTTTTGCATTCTGAGAATAAGAGTTTTCCAACTGGCTGATACCTGTTGCACCAAATGCATATACCTGCCCGGTAGTTTCCCTTGTACAGTATCCCTGGAAATTGCGGTGTAGTGTCCTGTTTTTCAGGGCAATACTCAGCTCATCATTTTCTTTGGCGTAATGATCAAGCCCAATTGGAGTATAACCTGCATTTGAAAGAATTTTATAGCCAGCTTCAAACATTTTCAGTTTTTCATCAGCACCGGGCAGTCCTTTTAATTCGAGCACTTTTTGTGCTTTTTTAATCCAGGGGACGTGTGCATATGAAAATGTTACCAAACGGTCGGGAGAAATTTCCACCGCCTTTTTTATGGTTTGGGAGAAAGATTCAACATTCTGAAACGGGAGCCCGTAAATAAAATCAAGGTTTACCGATGTTTTTTTAAAGTTTCTGATATATTGTACCAACTCTTTAATCGGTATAACCGACGGATCGCGGTTAACGGCATTAAGAACATTTTCGTTAAAATCCTGTACACCAAGGCTGAATCGGTTAAAACCCGATGTTACCAGTTTTTCGATATAGTTATTGTCCAGCATCGCCGGATGGCACTCCATTGCAATTTCGGTATGGTCGATAAACAGGAAATTTTCATGAATTAAGTCCATTATTTCCTGAACCATGTCTACGGGCAGCGAGTTGGGTGTTCCTCCTCCCCAATGCACCTGTGAAACTTTTCGCGACGGATCGAGGAGGTTTTTTATCATGCCAATTTCTTTTTTCAGGGCATTGACATAGGTCCTCATTTTATTTTTATCCCTCGTAAGATGGGTGTTACATCCACAGTAGTGGCATATTTTCGGGCAAAAAGGAATATGAATATAAATGGAAATATTCTGCGGCCATTGCCCGTTCGATTCTTTTAACGACCTGATATAATTATCCTGGTTATAACCGGCTGAAAAGAAATTTGCCGGAGGGTAACTGGTGTACCTTGGAACAGGTATGTTATATTTTTTTATGAGTTTTTCAGGTATCTGCATTTTGTTTATATAAATCGGGTTTAAAAATAAATGGTATTAAAACAAGAATTAAAATGGCCATCCCGACTTCGATTGCAAACAAGCCCCGGTAAGTAATGGCGTCAGCCACTTTTCCGCTCATCACAGCAATAATAAGGCTGCTCAGATGTGTAATGACTATTTGAATAGTAAAGTCGGTCCCTTCTTTTCCCTTGCGGACTATTTTCATCCCCAGGGTATAAATAAATACCGTAGACATTGCATATGTTCCCCAAAGGAGGGCTACGCCAATATAAATCATATAAAGAGGATGCCCTGTATAAGTAAGCCCAAGGAAATAAATTGATGTGATCAGCCCCAGGATCGGAAATATCCATACTGATTTAACAACACCCTTTTTACGGATGTACATTCCCGCAGGTATAGTCATCAGGGCACCAACAGCTGTTCCGAAAATTCCGGAAATAAATCCTATTTCTTTTATATCATATTTCAAGTCAACCAGATATGGTTTTACCATGGTTAGTATCCCGATTATTCCTGAATAAAAAATGAACAGCAGGATCAGGTGCCCGCCAATATTTTTCTGTTTGAAGAAATGGATGAATTCCAGAGGAGAAATATTTTTCCGTGATTTTTCAAGTTCCCTGCCTGCATGGTTTTTAAACAGAATTACCGGGATAAGTGCTATTAATACAAATAATCCCAGGCAGTGCAAAAGCGGGAGCCAGCCCCAGTAATGGTAAATAACCAGCAAAACGCCGCTTCCTACCAGTGTGCCTATAAAACTCCCTGCCGACTGCATGCTGTTTCCAATGCTTCTTTCCTTTTCTTTTAAAATAAGAATGGCAAAAGCATCGGTAGCAATGTCCTGAGTGGCAGAAGCCGTAAAAGCAATTACCATCAGAATAATAATTGTAATAAAATCGGTTTGCAGGTTTAAAAATCCAATACTTACAATAACTGCAGCATAAAAAAATTCGGAAGATAAAATCCACCGCCTGTATTGTTTGGATGAACGGCTGGTTTTATCGATCAGGGGAGCCCACAGGAATTTGATGATCCAGGGCAGTTTGATAAGTTGCAGGTACCCGATCGACTCCAGAGAGTAATTCTCCATCCGCATGATCACAGGGATCACAGTAGAGAAAAAACTCATTGGAATTGACTGAGCCAGGTAAAGGCTCAGCAGTGTATAATACTTATTAAACTCTTTTCCTTTCATTTGTTTAAAATAAAACTTTCAGGTTAATTCCCATGGTTGCCGGTTTACCTATTTGAGCATATGAGTTTCCCAATGCCTGGAAATAGAAAGAATTATAACCTGAATTCAGAATGTTTTTGCCCCAGAAAGCAAAAGTCAAATTGCCTTTTTCGAATGTAATACGGTGGTTCAGCAACCCGTAAAAATCCTGGTATGCAATATTTGTTTCGCTCCAGTAATGCTTTCCGATTCCATTATAGGAAATGTTAACCCTGATATCGTCAAGCCAGTTTTTATTGACTTCAATCAGGTAGTTTGCACCAATATTAAATGAAAATTTCGGGACATACGGAATATAATTTCCACTATAATCTTCATTTTCATTTTTAACATAATCGATAAATCTGGCTTCATTATACCCGAAAGTAAACCATGTTTCTATGTTTTTGGCCGGAAGGGTTTTTAATTCAAATTCAACGCCCTTGCTTTCCGATTTACCGGCATTGGTCAGCATAGAACCAGTGCCGCTCGGAACTGTCTGGTAAATCTGCTGGTTGCTCCAGTCGATATAAAAGAAAGCGAGGTTGGCATAAATTCGTTGTTTTAGCCACTTGGCTTTTAATCCGGCTTCGTAATTCCATGAACTTTCAGGCTTGAAAGAACGATCTTCTTCTCTTTCGAAAGTCGAGTTAAAACCTCCTGAATTGTAGCCTTTTGCTACAGTTGCGTAGGGAGTAAAATATTCGGATATGGAGTATTTTACTGCAAATTTTGGCAGGATTTCAAAAAAGTTTAAATCGCTGGTGTAGGCTTCAGCATTGCTTTTTGTACCATCTTTAAATTTGTCGTACACATAATCCAGTGTGGCTTTTTCGTAATCGGCCCTGATCCCCGCGGTAAGCGATAATCCTCCGAATTTTAAAGTTGATTGATGAAAAAATGCAATGCCTGAGTTAGAGTTATCATAGGTTTTTGTATAAAAATATTCTGAATAAGGCAAATGGTATTTTGTCAAACCATCCGGGCCGTATTCAACAGACACAGACTTGTCGAGTAGTTGTTTAAACCCGAAAGTGCCGAACAACCATTCGTATTTATCATTTTCTTTCGACTGGATATTGATTTCCTGCGATACCATATCCAGTTTCTGATCCTGCTTTACAAAAAACAAGGACTGAGGAGTAAAATCCTGGTCAATTTCCTGAAGGTCGCTTAACGACTGATAACTGCTGACCGAACGAACTATAAATCCAGGCGCAGAATACTGTAAGTTTAAGCCCGATGATAACATTTTCCGGTTGTAAATGCTTTCGAAATCATAATTAATATCAGAAGCAGTCATGGTTTCATCATTAAACAAGGTATACGGATAACCACCCTGTTTGCTGTCTTCGTATTGAATTGTAGCCAAAGCCCTGAATTTATCCGAAGGGGTAAACAACATTTTTAATCTGCCGGCATAGCTGTTGATTTTATCAACGCGGCTGTTATTAAAATGGTTTTCAAAAAAACCGTCGTTATGAGTCTGGCTCAGGTTAGCCAGCACTGCTAATTTTTTTCCGACTGGCTGGTTGTGGCTGAACCGGGTTCGTATTTGGTTAAATGACCCGTAGTCGACAGAAATGCCTGACAGTCTTTCTTTTCCGGGATTTGTTGTAATAATATTAATCAACCCGCCCATGGTATTCCTTCCGAAAAGTGTCCCTTGCGGACCACGTAAAACTTCTACCTGTTCAATATCGAAAAAGTCAAAATTAAAAGCCGATTTTTCGAAATACGGGATATCGTCGACATATAATCCGACAGCCGGGGTATTGATCCGGTTTCCAACGCCACGGATATAAACCGGCGAGGTAAGTTTTGAACCGTAATCGGGCATAAAAAAGTTAGGGACAACAGCCGAAATATCAGTCAGGTTTTCAATCCGGTTATTTTCGATAATTCTTGCCGGGATCATTGAAGTAGCTGCCGGAATTTCAAATATGTTGCGGTTGTATTTGGGCGATTTGATTATAATTTCATCCAGTTTATATTTTCTGATTGTGTCTGAATCTGTTTTATTCTGTGCGTTTAGGATATTGCCTGTGACAAATACCATAAACACAATTACAAATAATGTTTTCATTTTTTAAAATTTTAATAAATAAAATGTTACCGCTCACAAACAATGACGGCAGAAATTAAAAACAGGGTGTTGAAGAAATTAAAAGTGAGGAGGAGGCCTGCAGAAATCAGAATTACAGAAATATTCTTTTTTGAATATTACAGATTTAACATACCATGTTCTTATTTCTTTATTAAAAGTAAGTTTATGTTTGAATTTGTCTGATTCACTTTTTATAAAATTGAAATACGATGCATGGCCGTCTGTATTATCAATATATTTTACTGCTGAATTTGTATAGATTATTTTTTGTTCTGAACCGGCAATTTCACCGGAGGATGCTTTGTTTATACCAAACAGAAGAAAATAAGCATAGAATACCACAAAAGCAATGTAAGGGATGTGTGTCGTAAATATTCCGAATGTAAACATTTAACTTTTGCTGATTTTCCAGGGCGGCAAATATATACAATTAAAACAGCGTATATTCATAGTTTCATTTTAATTAATCAGTTACACCTTAAAATCGAACACATATTAATTTTTTTATTGATTTATATCAATGTCGATTTTTGTGTCAGAATTATAAAATTGATGGGTAAATTTGTACTGGAACACATTAAAATCCAAGACTTGAAACCTGACTACTCTTTAATAATTATTGGTGCCGGAATTACCGGATTGAGCACAGCAATAGCTTATGCCAAAAATGTGGATATTTCAGCAAATCCGGTTTTGGTACTGGAACAGAACAGTGTAGTTGGAGGCATGGTGACTTCTTTCAGGCGAAAAGGTTTTTTATTCGATACTGCGCAAATAATTTCTGATCCGCTTGAGTTGTTTGATTATTTGGGCATTGACATTAAATTAAAAAAATATAATGGATTTTATGCACGCATTTTTTTGTTAAAAAATGGCAGAACCAAAGAATTCAGAATTCCCTGCGGGATAGAAAATTTCAGGAAAATGTTGATTGAAAAATTTTCTGCAGAGGAAAAATCAATCCATGATTTTTTTAGTTATTCGGTCGGCCTCTTTGAAGAGCTGAAATATTTAAAACTCGAACCGGGGTTTATTGATTTGATACGAATTTTATTTTGTTGCTCCAAAACAGTTAAAAACAGCAAAAAAACTTTTCAGGAGTACCTTTTAAAATTTGGTTTTCAGGATCGTGAATTATTGGAAATTTTTGATGTTTTTGCATCTTTTAGCGGTTTGCCTGCCTGCCGGGCAGTTGCAATGATGACAGTTGCTGCGATGAATACTTCACTTATTTCATCTTTCCGTACAGAAAAGGGATTTATCCAACTACCTCTTGCATTGCAGGAAAGAGCCATAGAGCTGGGTTGCAAAATAAAAACAAATTCAAGAGTTCGAAAAATACTTATTGATAATAATCAGGTCAGGGGAGTGGAGCTTGAAAATGGCGAAAAGATTAACTCTGAATTTGTTGTAACAACTGCCGACACCGGATTGGCCATGGAAAAACTGGTGGGTTACGATGTGCTTGAAAAAGCAGATAAAAAATATGCAGAAAAAGCCAGAAATGTAAAAATGTCGGCT
Source organism: Prolixibacteraceae bacterium (assembly GCA_016930735.1). GTDB lineage: Bacteria > Bacteroidota > Bacteroidia > Bacteroidales > Prolixibacteraceae > JABMQB01. The sequence goes on along the minus strand of JAFGGF010000392.1, from coordinate 7,694 downwards.
TCGGCATTAATTATAAGCCTTGGGCTGGATTCAGAAATCAATCTGAAAGAAAAAGGATTTGAATGTGGCTATAATGTATTAACAACCGGGGGAGAAACTTTCGAAAATTTATTTAAACTTTTTGACAGAGGAGAGTACAAACTTGATGAAAATGAATTTCATTGTGCTGTGATTTGCCCGTCGCTGGTTACCGGAGGAAAATCTGTTTTAATGATCAGAGTGGTTCCGATGCCTATGAAAAACTGGAAATATCTTCGAGACACTGATTATAAAAAATATGAAGTTGAAAAACAAAAAGTGGCTGATTTTTATATTAATCAGGTTGAAAAATATCTTATTTTCGATTTGAAAAAACACATCGTTTATACCGATATTGCTACACCGGCAACATTTGAACGCTACAGCGGCTCTCCAACAGGATCCAATTATGATATGGCTCCATACCCTGAAAATTTCGGATTACGTCGTTTGAAAACAAGGACTCCTATTAAAGGGCTTTTCCAGCCTGAGTTTTCTCATGGTATTTGGCCTTCGATGCAGGCAGGACTTCAGGTTACCGATATGCTTACGGGAGGGAAGGTTATGAATGGTTATTCAAGATACAGCGCAAAAAAATGATTTTTTCAGGATCGTATAAAACTGAGATTAATGCCCGGAAAGCATTTATAAAAAAAACTTATTTTTACATTGTTTCAAATTAAAACCGAATGAGCAGATTTTCATTTTATACATTAATTGTCTTAATTACAGGTTTTACGAGTTCGTGTGGTCAGAAAGAAACGGTTGACCTGATTGTTAAAAACGGGACGATTTATACAGTGGATCCCGAATTTTCAGTTGTTCAGAGTTTTGCTGTGAGAGATGGAAAAATTGTTGCATCAGGTTCCGATGAAGAAATTACATCTGCTTTTAAATCGGATAAAATTGTTGATGCAGAGGGAAAATTTATTTATCCCGGATTCAACGATGCACATTGCCATTTTAACGGTTATGCCAACAATCTGATGCAATATGCCGACCTTGCTGGCACAAAAAGCCCGGATGAGATTTATGGAATTTTACAGGAGCATCATCAAAAATTCGGTGGTGACTGGGTTCTTGGGCGTGGCTGGGATCAGAACGACTGGCATGAAAAACAGTTTCCTGATAAATCAAAATTGGATGAATTATTCCCTGACACACCGGTTTATCTTATCCGGATTGATGGTCATGCAGGTTGGTGTAATTCAAAAGCCCTTGAAATTGCCGGAGTTAATGCTTCTTCCGGAATTGAAGGCGGAGAAGTAAAAGTTGAAAACGGCGAACCAACCGGAATCCTGATAGATAAAGCAGAAAACCTTGTAATGAGGTATATTCCCGGAATTACAAAAGAACAACAGGAAAAAGGGCTGCTGGAAGCGCAAAAGAATTGTTTTGCAGTAGGCCTGACATCGGTAACCGATTGTGGCCTGGGACTGGAAACCATTCTTTTAATGGATAAAATGCAAAATGCCGGCGATCTGAAAATGCGCATTAATGCAATGCTCAGTCCCACAAATGAGAATTTTGAGCATTTTGTGAAAAAAGGTATTTACAAAACAGACCGGCTGGTGGTAAACACTATTAAAATATATGCCGATGGTGCACTGGGTTCGCGGGGAGCATTGATGCTGGAAGATTATTCCGATGATCCGGGCAACAAAGGATTACAGATGGAAAGCCAGGAATACTACGATAAAATCTGCCATCTGGCTTATGATAACGATTATATTGTTGCCACTCATGCTATCGGCGATGGAGGAAACAGGCTGATGCTTGACACGTATGCCGGATTTTTAAAAGGAAAAAACGACCGCCGGTGGAGGATCGAACATTCTCAGATTATCAATCCGGATGATTTTGAAAAGTTTGGGAAATATTCGATTATCCCTTCCGTTCAGGCTACACATTGTACTTCTGATATGTATTGGGCTGAAGATCGTGTAGGACCGGAAAGAATTAAAGGGGCTTATGCCTACCAATCCCTTCTGAAACAAAACGGGTGGTTGCCAAACGGAACCGACTTCCCGGTTGAAAACATTGATCCGCTTTTGACTTTTTATGCTTCGGTTTTCCGGGTTGATTCGGAAGGGTGGCCCGAAGGCGGCTGGCAAATGGATGAAGACTTAACCCGCGAACAGGCACTTCGTTCCATGACAATCTGGGCGGCAAAAGCTTCGTTTGAAGAAAATGAAAAAGGAAGTATTGAACCCGGTAAATGGGCTGATTTTGTAATCCTTGATACCGATTTAATGAAAGTATCTGCAGGGGAGGTTCTGCAAACAAAAGTACTGGAAACCTGGCTAAGTGGGGAAAAAGTCAATGATTAAAAACGGAAAACCATTGTTTCTGTTCTGAAGAGATCTTTATTGATTATTGACGCAACCCTTTCTGTATTAATTTGATCATAGCTTATAAACCAAGCCTGTATGAAAAAGTTATTAATCCTTTCAACAATGCTGTTTTTTCTTATTTCCTGTGAAAAAGAAGACAGCCTTTCTGAAAATCTTCCACCGGTCAATTTTGAGGTCACGCAAAATCTTTTCCCTGATAAAACAATTACTTGTATTGATTTTTCCAACGATGGAACAGCCTGGTTAGGATCGGGTCAGGAATTGATTTGTTATAAAATGGGTGATACAACAACTTTTGATGTCGGGTACAATATTGTGGATATTTCAGCAGGAATTGATGATAAAATTTGGTTGGCTACCAAAGAGAACGGACTTGGCTGTTTCTCCGACAATCAATTTATTTTTTATAATGAAGAAAATTCTGGGTTGCCACGCAATTATATTGCCGATGTGGAAGCTGCTCCCGATGGGACGGTCTGGTTTAGCAGTTCGGCACATCAACTGGGAGGCCTCGTGCATTTCACCGGTCAGGAGTTTGAACTTTATACTCCTGAAAATTCGATATTGAACCAAAACCTTGTTTTAGGGATAAGAGTGGATGCTGAAGGAAATGTATTTTGTTTTTCTGCAGGAACAGTTACTGAAACAAAAGTTTTTAAAATCGATCTGAATGGAAACTGGAAATCGCTGGGTGATAATTTTTATTGGGTTGCTTCAATGGATTTAACTTCAAAATCGGAACCGGTTGTTCTTACCGATCATTCTTTATCTTCATGCATGGGATGTTATGAAGATTATGTGGCAATTTTTAAAAAAAGCAAATGGGTAAATATTGAATTCGAATTTGAATCAGGTTATGTAAATAATGTTTTGGTGGATAATCGGGATTATATTTGGATACACGGATTATTTCCCGGTGGAATACCTCAGTATTGTGTCTATAACGGGAAAGAATGGCTGTATTCCGAAGATAATCAGCTTGGCGATGCTTTTGTTTATAAAGCTGCTTGTGATTCAGATAATAATATCTGGATTTGTACCAATAAGGGTATTTTTATATTAAATCAATAAATCAGATAAATCACACATGTTGAATCTCTTTTGGTTCCACATGAATCGTTGATTCGATGTTCAGTTTTTTTTATTTTCCGATTTTAAGAATTTTATATTTTATTTTTGCAATTAAGAAAGGCGGATAGGCGATGAAACGGTTTATTAAAAACGGCCTTGAAACGAACTAGTGAGCATGGCAGGTTAAAAAGCACAAAATTCAAGGAGAATTAACAGAATACATTCCCTAAATCGGATCATTCTCTTCTTTTTCATCCGGCTCAATATGAACGTGGATATTACTTCTCGGAATCTGATTTTTAATAATGTTTTCAATTTTCGTTGCAATTTCATGTGATTCATGGATGTTCAGGTCCGGGTTCACATGAATATTTAACTCGACAAAAAATTCGGCACCCGAAGCCCTTACTTTTAAATTATGGTAATATTCAATTTCGGTTAATTCATCCAGCAACGATTTTATTTTGTTATACGTTTCTTCAGGGACTTTATCCAGTAATACGTTGATTGACCTTTTACCCAGCTTATAAGAGATATATATTACAATTAAAGCAACAATTAAAGCAGCAACGCTGTCGGCAATATAAATTCCGAAGTTTGCACAAATTAAACCGAGTAATACAACTGTTGAGCTCCAAATGTCGGTCGAAAAATGCAAGGCATCGGCTTCAAGAGCCTGGCTGTTGTGTTTTTTTGCAACCCGCATAAGTGCCCGCGACCGAGAAATATCAATAACAATCGAAGAAATAACCACAATATAACTCCAAACCGTAACTTCAATATGTGTTTTTCCTGTAGCCAACCTGCTGACAGCTTCATAAATGATCCAAACACAGGTTATAAGTAAAAGTAATGTTTCAATTAGAGCAGAAAGGTTTTCAATTTTTCCATGACCGTAATGATGATCACGATCGGCGGGTTTGTCCGACAACCTGACAGCAAAAAAGGTTATACCGGCAGCAGCAAAATCGAGCGCTGAATGTAAAGCCTCCGATAATATACCGATACTACCCGTTAAAAGGCCAACAATTAATTTGAAACCTGTCAGAAAAACAGCAGCCAATACAGAAAGGAAGGCAACTTTGTTTTTTTCTTTGTTTGCTTTACTCATGAATTTTTATGGTTTTTGCTGAATTAATTTAATTTCTTTATAAATATCTTCTTACTTTTTTCCTGTATTCAGAATATTTGTTCCCGTATTGTTTTAACAGAAACTTTTCTTCATTTAGTATATGAAAATGGATTCCGAAAACTGCCATTATTGCCAGACCGGTGAAAAACCAGTTGGTATAAATAAGGGCTGTGCCAATAAAATAAAGGTTGATAAAAACAAATACCGGATTCCTGGTAACTGAAAATATCCCGGAAGTTACAAGATCTCCCGGATTTTCCGTATCAATCCCGATTCTCCATGATGTGTTAAAAGCGATTAAGGCCAGTACAAAAATGATTAATCCCAAAGTAATTAAAATAACTCCAACAAGTTTTATAAAAGAGTAGCCAATAAAGGGAATTGTAATGAAGGTTGGTAAAATTGAAAAAGAAATTCCGGCAGAAATTCTCAGAATTTCATAAATCCATATGAATAATACGCCAACGAATACAATTTCCATAAGCGCCTTAATTCCATCTTTTCCTTTTCCGATAACAAAAATCCGTATGCCGGTTTTATGCAGCCAAACCGACCTGCCAATAAAAATTCCCAGAAAAAGGATCAGGCTGATAAATTGAAAATAATTAAAAAAATCCATGGTTTTTATTTTAGGCTTTTAACAGCTTTGTTGAGTAATACAATCAGGATTTCCTTTTCTGAATCAACAAGGGATTTGGTTAAAAGTTTGGCAAATTTTGTATGAACTTCGGTATGTAAACGACTAGCTATTTCGCCTTTTTCAGTTAAATGGATGTGTGCTGAGCGACGGTCGATGTCTGACTTTACTTTTTTCACATAGCCTTTTTCATCTAGCTTATCAATAATTGAAGTAGTGGAAGGTTTAGTTATTTTAAGTTTTTTTGCCAGTTCCGATAAAGTTGGATTATGAAATTGCTCAATCAACTGGATGCAATGAAGCTGTTTAATAGTCAGGTCTTTTAAATCGGACTGTTTTTTAAGTTCATCTTCAAGCTGTTCGCTTTTGCTTAGGATTATATCAATTAATTCTTCCAGTTTGTATTCCATTTGTTAAAATTTCCGGCAAATATAATATAGTTAGTTTGATCTAACTAATCTCAGGGATCTTTTTAATATTGATTTAATACCAACCGGATTTATTCAAAAATAAATTTAAAACCTAATGATACAATATTGGCTTTTAGTCCGTCGCTTCGTGAATAATGGCTGAATTTCAGGTTTGCATTTTTTAAACCGAATTTATATAATTTGAGGCTGTTAAAAATATCTGAATAATTAAAGGCAATACTGTACTGGTTACTTGTAAACCTTGCCAGGTCGGGATCGGAAGTAAAATATTTTTCGGTGGACAAATGCGTTTCATACGGTGCGTAATAATCAACCTGGTTTTGAGTGTAATACCTGTATGAAGGTGTGAAAGTAATAGCCTGGCTTATTTTTACCGGCAGGTCAATATTAACTGTATGTGCTTTTAAGCCCCAGTCGTCAGTGTAATAGCGATAGTAACTTCTGAATACAAAGTTCTCGCTGATGTAATAATTAAGCCTTGCTCCAACCGGGATTTTAAATCTCGTTGAAGGAAGGTGTTCAACATTGTCGGCCAGTTGAAATACGCCTATATTGGCAGGGGTGGTATAGAACGGAATATAGGTTTTATCTCCAATATAATAATCAGGCTTATCGGCAAAATATATCCTGTGATAGGGTGTCGAAAGCAGCCCCTGTTGCAGCACAAGGTCGAAAAACAATGCGACCTGTAATCGTTTGGTTAAAATTTGGGAGAAAAACACGGATGCTGAATAGGAATTTCTTGCCCGTTTTTCGAAGGGTGCAAAATTCAGGGGGAGGTAGTTTGTTGTGCTTATGCCATCCTGGTTTAAAACATTAACTCCGTTAAAATATCCTTTTGATAAAAATCCGGATCCGTACAGGCTGAACTCATGCAATTCGGTTGGATAAATCGGGCGCCATTGATCAAGGTAAATCGTAGATTTTAATCCGATTTCTGTATTTTTTTCGTTAAACAGCCCGGTAATATTTCCACCAAAACCTGCTGAAGTATAATCAAATTCATTAGAGACAGAAACATTGGATCCCCAGATAAAATTCCTGCTGTCGGAACTGTGGCTGTAGTCAACATGGACTGAAGTCAGGACATCGCTTTTTGAAGCGCCTGAAGAAGCCACCCAGGGAGTTCCTGTCGGATTTGGATTACTTGTACCAATATTTGATCCTCCTCCATGTTCGTGTTCGTCGTCGTCATCGCCGCCACCACCGCGGGAAGCACCACTGCTGTTAAATGGATTGATATTACTAGAAGATGCCGAACTGTAGGCCGATAAACCGGCATCAATTGTCAACACGTCATCGTCATTTAAGGGGAGGCTGACTACTATTGTTGGAGTAATATTTTTCAATTCTTCATTACCAATTCCACCACCCACCGCTGAATGTTCGCCGTTTTGTCCATAAAGGCTCATTAAAAAATCGACTTCGGCATTTTCAAGAACCTTTTTTTTATAGATTTTAGTTGAATCAGTATTTTGTCCGGAAATTGTTCCGGATATCATAATCAGCCCTAATATAAAAAGCGTAATTTTTTTCATTGGATCTATTTAATTGCATCCACAACCTCCACCGGTTTTACCTCCATTGGCACCGGCAGCACCTTCCCTGTAAACCTGAAAATTGGTTTCAAACCGTTCGTTTGTATTCGCCATTAATTTCATGTCCGGATCGTTTACATATACTTTTTCATACTCTTTAACTGCCACACATGAGCTAAGCGCAAGTGCAACAATTAATCCGATTACCAGCTTTTTAATTTTCCTCATTTTTTATGTTATTTAATTCAATGTGATCTGATTTATAAATTTTTCCCTGCTCATCAACAATAACGCATTCAATACCGGGCAACTGATTGATAAAATCGATCCCGGTTTCACGTCCCATTACAAAAACCGAAGTTGCCAGGGCGTCAGCAAGTTCTGCCTTTGGGGCAAATATGCTGACACTTACCAATCCTTTTGCCGGCCATCCTGTTCTCGGATCTATTATATGGGAATATATGGTACCGTTTAACTCAACAAATTTTTCATAATTCCCGGAAGTAACAACCG
>JAFGGF010000070.1 GCA_016930735.1 Prolixibacteraceae bacterium | reverse complement strand
GGATACTTATTAAAAAAATGGCAGGATAAAAAATATATGACCGAAGAGCGAAATCTCTTATTAAACTTAATGCTTAAAGATAAGTTTGATATTTGTTATCAATTAAATAATTCAGATACATATTTGATTCCTATCCTGCTTTCTGATATTAAATCTGATCCTGAAGTAATTTTAAAAGATAAATATATTGCGCGTTATAAATTCCCATTTATGCCTTTTGGCTTATTCAGCCAGTTAATTGTACGGTTAAGCGATTTGGTTTATGAAAAATATGTATGGCTTACCGGCGTATGGTTTAAGGATACTAATGAATGTTATGCGCTGCTTGAAAATTATAAAGAACAGGAAAAGGGTTCACAAATAATTGAAGTTACTATTTGGGGAGCCCGTAAAAACAGAATCAACATTCTGTCGAGAATAAGAAACGAATTAAACTACCTTAATGAAGTGTTATTTAAAAATTTAAATATTATTGAACAGATTCCTTGTTTTTGTGATGTTTGCCAAATGGAAAAAGTACCCTATTTCCATAACCGGATTGATATTGAAAATATGATTGCACGAAATCAATATCAGTCACAATGTAAAAAAAGCGGAATTTTAATACCTGTTGGTGAGTTGTTAAATTCAATTCTCGATCAACAGGAAATAGAAAAAGAAATATTAAACAAATATAGTAAAATGGGAAAAGAAGAAATTCATGTTCATCTATCCAACATTGGAAATCCTAAAATAAGACAAACACAAAAAGTAGATGTGGATGTAAAACAGGCACAAGAAGTTAGTATATCTGTTCACATTCAGAATTTTCTCGGTGAAACTGAAATGCTCAAAGAAGATATTGAACGTGAACTTCGGATTAAAAAGGTACCTGAGGAAGAAATCGAACTTGCCAAAAGCGATGTGGAAGTTGCTGAAAAGGCTATTCAGGAAATTGAACAGGCGCAAAAAGAAAACAAAGAGCCAAAACCTGCTTCCAAAAACCGGTTAAAAAGGTTCATTGATGACTTGTCGGATGAAAATTCGACCATTTATAAAACCTTAAAACTTTTACGAAAAGGAAGGGATTATGGTGTGCAGCTTGCAGAACTTTACAATGGGATTGCTCAAAATACCGGGTTGCCTTTTGTTCCGCCTTTAGCTCTGAAAATTATTAAAAAGATTTAATTGCCAATTATTTGTTATGACTACCTGACAACTACGACATCAAGGACAACAACGACAACCTCTCTTTCTCTTCAAAATTCAATTGTCAACTGCACCGGACCTTTTTTTTCTTCCGGGAAATTGGAAACAGTAAGCCCCAGCAGGCGGATACCTTTTGGGAGTGGTTCTTCTTTTTTCAGCAGTTTTATTCCTTCACTAAACAGGAATCCTTCGGAATCAAAAAATCCGGAAATTGTTTTACTCCGGGTTATTTGTTCAAAGTCGGCAAATTTTATTTTTAATGTAAGCGTTTTCCCTTCCTTTCCTGACCGTTCTACCCTGCCCCACAATATTTTACTTATTTTTTCCAGTTCCCGCCGTAAATCTTCCTGACGGTACAGGTCGTGTAAAAAAGTATTTTCTGCACCAATCGATTTTCGTTCACGCGATGGTTCAACCGGCCTGTTATCGATTCCGCGGGCAATATCGTAATAATAGGATCCGGCTTTCCCAAATAAATTGATTAACTCAAGCCTTTCCAGTTTTTTAAGCTCCTTACCAAACCAGATACCCATCTCATTCAGCTTTTTAGCCGTAACCTTCCCAATCCCGAAAAACTTTTTAATTTCGAGTTTATTAATAAACTCTTCTGCCTGACCGGGAGTAATCACATAAAGTCCGTCGGGCTTATCCATATCGGAAGCAACTTTTGCCAGGAATTTATTATATGAAACCCCGGCCGAAGCTGTAAGCCCTGTTTCTTCGCTGATCTGCCTTTTAATCTCACGCGCAATTAAAGTAGCAGAAGGCTTTCCCTTTTTTGCATAAGTAACATCGAGGTAAGCCTCGTCAAGTGAAAGAGGTTCAACCAGGTCAGTATATTCATGAAAAATTTCATGGATTTGGTTTGACACTTTTTTATAAACATCGAATCGAGGGGGGACAAAAATAAGATCAGGGCAATTTCGTATGGCAACTTTTGAAGATAAGGCAGATCGTACACCAAATTTCCGGGCTTCGTAACTGGCTGCAGCCACTACACCACGGTCACCGCTTCCCCCAACTGCAACCGGCTTTCCGCGTAAATCAGGATTATCACGCTGTTCGACCGATGCATAAAATGCATCCATATCGATGTGGATTATTTTTCGAACCGAATCCAATTGATTTAAAAGTCAATATTATAATCAACCTCATCGCCCCGGTTATTTTGCAAAACTTCCAATTCAGGACCATCATCTGAATTATTTCCAGATTTACGTTTTGATGTTGCAATCAACGACCAGGCCATGATAATACTGGTGGCAATTATCACTACGAAAAGGACACCGCTCTCAAAACCCTGCCTCTTGAGTTCTTCAGGAATGGCAAAAAACAACAAAATCGATATCAATCCACGCGGAGCAATAAACACCTGTGGCATTAAATCCTTTCTTTCAATAGTGTAATAAATGCCGTATCGCAACAGGTAAGCAACAAGCAGGAATAAGGTACTTATCAGCCATACTTCCCAACTGATCAGTGATGTCAGGGGCAGTGTCATTCCAAAAACCACAAAAAAGAAAGTACGTACTAAAAATGATGTTTCAATGGTAATCATTTTAAACTGGTCGAAAACTGCATCAATTTTTTCATCGTGAAGCCATTTTTCAAGGGGCTGGAATAACAACACTTTATGATTTCTTAACAACAAACCAAATAAAAGAATTATTATCAGTGAAGATAAATGAAACATTTTCCCTACCGAATAGAGTAAAACCAAAACCGATAAAAACAAAAAGAATTTAGCACTTCCTTTAATATTCTGAATAATATATAATAATACATAACTCAGGATAACAGAAATAGCTATAGTCAGAAATATGTTGCTTCCGATTGCAAAACTTAACTGACGCATCCCTTCCACATCTGTATTTTCGATAATCAGGTAAAAAACCATGATCCCAAGAATATCGGAAAAAGTACTTTCGTATATCAGGAATTCCTTTTTATAACCTGAAAGATTTGCCACACTGGGAATTATTATGGCACTACTCAGAATAGAAACCGGTATTGCATAGATAACCGATGAAAGTGTATCCATATCGGGAATAACCAACCTGATAACCAAAGAAAGTGCGATTGAAGTAATTCCAAGCGATAATGATGCAACGGTAAACGATTTCCAGATGACCGGCCATTTATCTTTACTCAATTCCAGGTCAAGAGCAGCTTCGAGGACAATCATTATCAATCCAACAATCCCCAGTACCTCCAGGGATTTGAACACTAAATCGCTGAACAGACTGACTTCGTTAAATTTAAAATAATTCAGTAATTGCTGAACCCCAACTCCCACTAATATTAAAATCAAGACACTGGGGATATTTGTTTTTTTTGCAAGGATGTTGAAAAAAAACGATAAAATAACCACAAGGCTTAAACCTATCAGGAAAAGATATGCATTCATTCAATCAGTATTTACAGCAATTTACAAATTTATAATGTAACAAACCGAAAGGTGGAATTGTTAAATAAATCATTTATCATGAAATAAAATATGAAATATTGAAATTCAGGCATTTCAGGAAATCAACTTTTTTCGGATATTTTTCATTGAATAAAATCATTTATTTCATTGAAGCAAATTGGTAAAATTGAAAACTAAAATCCGTAACTTACGGACCACATTTTTAATCTATTTAAACCAGATTTTTATGGAAAGCAAATTTTATATGGAGCGGGAGGATAAATACGGAGCACACAATTACCATCCGCTACCCGTTGTTTTGGAAAAAGGTGAAGGTGTTTTTGTTTGGGATGTTGAAGGAAAAAGATATTTTGATTTCCTCTCTGCCTATTCTGCAGTAAACCAGGGGCATTGCCACCCTAAAATTATTAAGGCAATGGTTGACCAGGTACAAAAACTGACATTAACGTCGAGAGCATTTTACAACAATGTATTGGGAGAATGGGAAGAATATATGTCGAAACTGTTTGGTTATGATAAAATGCTTCCTATGAATTCAGGGGCAGAAGCCGATGAAACAGCGTTAAAACTTGCCCGTAAATGGGCTTACAAAATAAAAGGCATTCCACAGAATGAAGCTAAAATTGTTGTTTGTGAAGGCAATTTCCACGGACGGACTATTACAATAATTTCTATGTCGTCTGATCCGGATGCTTACAATGATTATGGCCCGTTTACGCCCGGATTTATCCAGATCCCTTATAATGACCTTGAAACGCTCGAAAAAACGTTAAAAGATCCGAATGTGGCAGCTTTCCTTGTAGAACCAATACAGGCCGAAGCAGGTGTTTACGTTCCTGAAGATGGCTTCCTGAAAAATGCATTCGATTTATGTAAAAAAAATAACGTTCTGTTCCTTGCTGATGAAGTTCAGACCGGGCTCGGAAGGACAGGTAAAATGCTGGCCTGTGACCACGAAGG
>JAFGGF010000009.1 GCA_016930735.1 Prolixibacteraceae bacterium | reverse complement strand
TATTAACACCCTTTAAAAGCAGGTGGTTCAGCAATATTAACCTTTCCAACATAGCCTGTGCAATTAAGTGTGGATAATTCCGTTCAATTTATAATTCATTTTGAATTATATTTGCCACCTCAATCATGGTTATGATGAAGAAAGTTTTGGTCCTGTTGCTGGCTACTTTTTTAAGTTATGGAATTCAAGCTCAAAGTGCCTTAATCGAAGAGGCTCCGGAACAGGACAGCCTTCCTGAAATTATCAGCAAATTACATCTTCAGCAGGATGCACGCCTTACCGACATGGTAAAATGGCAGATTGAAAACAATGAATCGAAAAACGGTATCGACGGCTGGCGGGTTAACATTTTTACCAGTTCGCAAAACGATGCCTATGAAAAAGCCCGGGAAGTCAAAAAAAGATTTCTTTCGAAGTATCCCGATATCCCGGTTCACCTGCTTTTTAATGCGCCCGATTTTATTGTCAGAGTTGGCGATTTCAGGACACGGAATGAAGCTTTAAAACTTCGTAAGGAAATACAGCGAATGTACCCTAAAGCTTTTGAAGTATGGGGTAAAATTAATTTCCCTGAAATTGAGGAGAAAAAAGATATAATCCGGAATGAGTGAACTGATAAAGCATGAGTGTGGAATTGCCCTGGTGAGGCTGTTAAAACCGCTGAGTTATTACAAAGAAAATTACGGAACTTGGGAGTATGGTTTGAATAAACTTTACCTCCTGATGGAAAAACAACACAACCGGGGGCAGGATGGTGCCGGCATTGTCAACCTGAAAATAAACCTCGATCCGGGAAATCACTACATTCACCGCTTCCGGTCGATCAAACAAAATCCCATAAAAGACGTTTTCGACAAAGTAAAAAAGACCGGCAGGAAACTGGCAAGAGATGGAGGAAAACCCAAAGACCTGGACTGGGTTTATCATAACCTCCCTTTTTCAGGAGAACTTTCACTTGGGCATTTACGATACGGAACTTTTGGTAAAAACAGCCTGGCTTTTGTCCATCCGGTTGTCAGGCAAAACAACTGGAAATCGAGGAACCTCATGCTGGCAGGCAACTTTAATCTTACCAACACCAATGAACTTTTTGATGTTCTGATCAACCTCGGGCAGCATCCAAAAGCTTATACCGATACAGTTACAGTGCTGGAAAAGGTCGGGCATTTCCTTGATGAAGAAAACCAACTGTTATTCAGGAATTACAAGAACGAAGGTTATACCAACATTGAAATATCAGATTTAATTGAAAAAAACCTCGATATTCCGAATCTCCTTGAAAGGGCTTCAAAAGACTGGGACGGAGGTTATGCCATTGCAGGATTAATCGGGCATGGCGATGCATTTGTAATACGTGATCCGTGGGGAATCAGACCTGCACATTATTATTACAACGATGAAATTGCTGTAGTTGCTTCTGAACGTCCGGTAATTCAAACGGTTTTAAATGTTCCTTATCAGGATGTAAAGGAAATAAATCCCGGAGAAGCCCTTATCATCAAAAAGGATGGCAGGATTTACAGCCAAATGGTCCGTGTACCTCATCAACGAAAATCATGTTCATTTGAAAGGATTTACTTTTCAAGGGGCAGTGACAGAAGCATTTACAGGGAAAGAAAAGACCTTGGAAAACTTTTAACTCCAACCATCCTGAATGCAGTTGATTACGATTTTGAAAATACCGTATTTTCATATATACCAAATACCTCTGAAACAGCTTTCTACGGAATGATGGATGGTATACGCAGTTACCTTGTTGACTGGAAAATTGAACAGATAAAAAAAGAGAACGGGCATTTAACCAATGAAAAGATACGTGAGATCATTTCGGTTGAACCACGCATGGAAAAAATTGCTATCAAGGATGTTAAGCTTCGGACTTTTATAGCAGATGATGCCAGCCGTGATGACCTTGTTGCTCATGTTTACGATGTTACATACGGTGTAATTCAGAATGAAAAAGACACGCTTGTTGTAATTGATGATTCTATTGTAAGAGGTACAACTCTGAAAAACAGCATTATCCGCATACTTGATCGTCTTAAACCGAAAAAAATAATTGTGGTTTCATCAGCCCCGCAAATCCGTTACCCTGATTGTTACGGAATAGATATGGCACGCCTTGATAAATTTATTGCTTTTAATGCAGCCATTGCACTTTTAAAGGATACCGGCAATGAAGAAATTATTGACAAAGTTTATAAAAAATGCAAAAATCAGGAATATTTGCCAAAAGAAGAAGCTGTTAATTATGTCAAAGAAATCTATCGTCAGTTTACTGCTGAACAGATTTCTGCAAAAATTGCTGAATTATTAACTCCTGAAGATTGTGACGCAAAAGTTGAAATCATTTATCAATCAATTGAAAACCTGCATAAAGCCTGCCCAAATGATACCGGCGACTGGTACTTCACAGGTGATTATCCTACTCCGGGTGGAAACAAAGTAGTAAATGCCTCATTTATCAATTTTGTGGAAGGAGTTGACAGAAGAGCATATTAAGAAAGATTATAGATTAAGGATAAAAGATAAATTAATTGATTTTTACAGGTTTGAGTTCATCAAAGAAAATATCATTGTTTGGCACATCAAATTCGAGTCCGGTTATTTTCAGGTTGTTGTCCAGATTAAATTTAACGGTCCCAAAGTCAAACCAGGCATGATGTTGATCCCAGTTAATTTTCCAAACATCATAATGCCAGTGTTCCAACGTTGCTGATAAAGCTGCCGCATGTTCGAATTCCAGCCTTAAAGTAACTTCGTTCAGAGTTACTGTTATATTTCCGTAAAACGGTGTAAAATACGTTCCTGCATATTTTCCCAGGTCTAAAGATGGTTTGGTTCCGTCAACCCTGCTTTCAATTCTTTCAGCCACCCTTTTGTCTTCACTGTTTCTTTTATTCCGTCGTTCCTGTAACTCAGTTGACCAGTCTTTTTCAGGTTTTCCCAGAAAAGCATTAAAAACATAATAAGTTATTGCAGATGTGGGTGCATTCATTCCATTGGTTAAAACCACAACTCCCAGCTTTTCATCAGGGATCATATTTACCGAAGAAATCATTCCATCGTAACCTCCACCATGGCTTACCCTTAGCCGGCCATAGTAATCACTTAAACTCCATCCCAAACCGTAACCGCTGAAATGGTTGTTAAAATCGTTTTCTTTTGTAAGATCGACAGTAAAAGTATTATGCGGTTTCCAGATAATATTTCTCGATTCAGTTGTAAGAATTGTATCATTGCCCCAAATCCCGTTATTCATATTAAAGATCATCCACTCAGACATATCTTTTACCGATGATATAATTCCTCCGAGTGCTGCCACTTCTTCCCAGTTTTCCCAGACAATCGGTACATTTTTATTATCAACCCAGGCATGAGGAGTTGCATAATTCCCTTTTTCATTGAGCCTTTTTAATGAATAAATCGTTCTTCCCATA
>JAFGGF010000391.1 GCA_016930735.1 Prolixibacteraceae bacterium | reverse complement strand
TTACCTGCGTCTTCTTTTTTTTGAATCCAAACGGTTCTTTTTAGGTGTAAAAGTCTGTTTTTGGTTTTTTTTCTTTTTTTCATGGAAAGCACCCTGAAAGGTTGGATCGTCAATTTTTCGCTGCCGGTCGATTTCCTGTAATTGCTCCTGCTTTTCCTTAAAATCAGTTTCGATTATTTCCACTTCTTCAGGGATCGGTTTAACAGGAATTTCCATTCTGATCAGTTTTTCAATACGTTTCATGTGCCATTCCTGGTGCGGGCTGATCAGAGTAATTGCAGTTCCCTGATTACCTGCTCTTGCTGTTCTCCCAATCCGGTGCACGTAATCTTCATAACTGGCTGGCAGGTCAAAATTTATTACGTGGCTGACAAGGCTTGCATCAATCCCCCTTGCCGAAACATCGGTTGAGATCAAAATCCGAATCTCACCATCCTTAAAAGCTTTTATGGCATTTAACCGTGAATTCTGGCCTTTATTTGAATGCAATATTCTTTTTTCTCCTTCCGATTTTCTTTTTATAACCTTAAAAATTGCTTCCGCATGATCTTTTGTCCGGACGAAAATCATAATCCTGTTAAACGATTCTTCATCTTCAAACAGGTATTTAATCAGGTTGAGTTTTGTCCGGTAATTGGGTACATGGTAAACTTCCTGTTTAATCAATTCGGCCGGAGTTGCCGAACGGGCAACTTTTATTTTCTGATAATGGTCGAGGAATTCTTCTGCCATCAGTTCCACTTTTTCATTAAAAGTTGCTGAGAATAACAGGTTCTGCCTTTTTGAAGGAAGGATTTCAAACAGTTGCCTGAGTTGAGGCATAAAACCCATATCGAGCATCCGGTCAGCTTCGTCAATAACCAATACTTTTACTTTTTTAAGCGAAAGGACTTTATTCAGATAAAGTTCCCTCAATCTTCCGGGTGTAGCAACCAGGATGTCAATTCCAGGAGTAATCAGATCAGCATGTTTTGTCCATCCAATGCCGCCATAAACTGCAGCATGCCTGATGGTTGTATTTGCAGAAAGCTCTTCGATATCTTCACCCACCTGTATTGACAATTCACGGGTTGGTACAAGAACAACAATCCTTGGATCATCACCTTCAGGTTTGATAATATTCATCAGCAATGGTATCAGGTACGCTGCTGTTTTACCGGTTCCGGTTTGTGCAATGCCAACAATATTCAACCCTGACCGTATAGCCGGAATAGCTTTTTGCTGAATGGGAGTTGGTTCGTGAAATCCGATCTCCTCCAGCGTTTTTAACAACGACTTAGATACCTTAAGCTGTTCAAATGATTTACTCATGCTGCAAAAGTACAAAATCTGGTTAAATCAGTAACTGATTTATTTTATCTGAGTTTATACATTTTTCCGGGCAATGCCGATACAATCCCTTTAAATTCAAGGTTTAATAAAAGGCCGGATACTTTCCCCATGGGCAATTCAGCAACAGAACATATTTCATCAATAAAAACTGGTTCATTTTCCTTCAGTAAATTACAGATAATTTCTTCTTCGGGAGAAAGGTTTAAAAACAATTGTTTCTGAATGGTTTTGGGTTTATTGTCATTTTCTTCCCAACCCATAAAATATTCCAGGTCGCTTACAGATTCAATCAAAGTTGCTCCATTGTTTTTTATCAGTTTATTACATCCCATCGACCATTTTGACCCGATATTTCCGGGAATGGCAAAAACATCGCGATTGTAGGAAGAAGCGATTTCTGCTGTAATTAAAGCACCTCCTTTAACTCCCGATTCAATAACAATGGTTGCATCTGCCAGCCCGGCAATTATCCGGTTTCTCCTGATAAAATTCGGAGGGTCAATTTTGGTATTACTTGGAAAATCGGAAATAAGCCCTCCGTTATCAAGCATCTTTTTTGCTGTGTCATTATGCAATGAAGGGTATAACCGGTCGAGGCCATGCCCTAAAACTCCAATGGTTGGTAAATTATATTTTAATGCCATTTTGTGAGCCTGAATGTCAATTCCATATGCAAGCCCACTGATAATTAAAACGTTATGATTTTGTTCTGAAAGACCATGAGTCAGATTTTCACAAACTTCTTTTCCATAATCGGTAGCATTTCGGGTACCTACAATACTGATTATTTTTTCTGTATCAAGGTTAAAATTTCCTTTCCCGAATAAAATGATCGGAGCATCAGGGCATTGGCTGAGACGGCGTGGATAATCTTTGTCGGCATAGAAGAAAGTTTTAATATTATTTTTTTGGATGAATTCAATTTCATTTTCAGCATTGATAAGAATCTGCGGGTCAGAAATTTTTTTCGCATTAATTTCGCCAATCCCGGGGATTTTTTTCAGGACACTAGTTTTTTCATTGAATATTCCTTCTACACTTCCTGTATAGGCAATTAAATTCCGGGCAAGAATGCTCCCGATACCGGGGATCATCGAAATGGCAATTTTATATTTTAGCTGTTCTTCCATAAGTCGGGGGATAGAGAGTTATTTTTCAAGAATTTTATTTAGTGCGTCTTTAATATTTTTCCTGTCATTCCGATTTACTGCTGCCAGGCTAATCGGGGGATATTCGGCAATTCCTCTTTTTGTTTTTACAATAAGTACAATGTCGGTAACCAATCCAAAAAAGGAATTTTCAAATTGTACATCGTGTAACGTTTCACTTGCAAATTCAATTGAACTGTATTCTTTTTTGCCAAACTTAATTGCCGGGTAATAGCGTAATACAACCTTATTTTCTTCAACAATCAGTTCGACATACTGAAAATCGAAAAGCTGAAAAATAAAAAACCAGACAACAAATGCGGCACCGGTCAGTATTGCAATCAGGTTTTTATCCTTTAAAAACATAACAAGCATAAAAACCGCCATTGCCAGGCCCATTAGGAAAAAAAGCCGTTTTAAAGTTGTTGCCTTTTTTTTATTTGAAATTATCATTGCAATTCATTATCAAATTTCTAAAACTGTTTGCCTTCTGTAATATTGCGCGGGCAAAAAACAAAAATGTTATAACTTTAACGCAATTTAATACGGCAATATGGGAATATCAAAAATAAACTCAGAAATTTTATTTTCCAGGGGCGTTGTTTCTGAACTTTCTGAAATCATAAACCGATATCCAAAGGGGAAAGTCTTTCTTTCGACTGAAACAACTGTAAAAGAATTGTGTTTCCCGGTAATAATGGAATTTGTTGTAAGCTTGCAAATTCAGGAAATTGTCATTCTTTCGGGAGAACAAAATAAAAAGATTGAATCAGTTGGCAAAATATGGGAATTTCTTAGTAAAAATGGTGCCGACCGCAAATCTTTATTGATTAACCTTGGCGGGGGAATGCTTACCGACCTGGCCGGATTTGCTGCTTCAACTTTTAAAAGGGGGATCGACTTTGTAAATATCCCGACAACTTTATTAGCCCAGGTTGATGCATCGGTTGGCGGGAAAACCGGTATTAATTTTAACGGTTTAAAAAATGAAGTTGGGACATTTCGTGAGCCAAATGCAGTTTTAATTAATGTTGATTTCCTGAAAACCCTCGGTCGGGAGAATTTTATTTCAGGTTTTGCTGAAATGATCAAACATGGATTGATTAAAAGTCAGGACCATTTAAATGAATTACAAGATTTTGATTTTCAGAATATCGATTATAACCTGCTTGAAAAAATGATTGGCCATTCGGTTGAGGTGAAAAAATATTTTGTTGAAAATGACCCGACTGAAAAAGGGATCAGGAAAGCATTAAACTTTGGGCATACGATAGGACATGCCTTTGAGAGCCTTGCGATGGAACAGAACCGGCCGGTTTTACATGGTTTTGCAGTTGCTTATGGAATGATTGCTGAACTTTACCTTTCAATGAAAAAAATGGGGTTTCCTGAGGATAAACTGAATGAACTTGTAAACTGGATAAATCGGATTTATGGAAAATTTAATTTGGTAGAATCTGATTTTGAAAGATTGTTCAGTTTGATGACTCATGATAAAAAGAATGAGAACAACAGGATTAATTTTACTTTAATTCAAAATGTTGGAGAAGTAGTTATTAATCAGGTTTGCTCGGAAGATGAAATAATTGAATCGTTAAAATACTTTACTGAGGTTCAAAACGATTTATAAGATTGATTATGCTGTACCAGGTTAAATCTTTAAATAGAAATATTTCAGGGAAGATAAAATTGCCGGCTTCTAAAAGTATCAGCAACCGGGTTTTAATTATCAGCGCCTTAGGGTACAATCCTTATCCGATAATAAATTTATCGGATAGTGATGATACGAAGATTCTGGCTGAAGTTTTAACCTCAAACACAAACAGATTTGATATTGGCCATGCAGGTACAGCCATGCGGTTTTTAACAGCATATTTATCCAAAATAGTCGGGGAGTGGGAAATAACAGGTTCTCCTAGGATGAAACAACGGCCAATTGGAATTCTTGTAGAAGCATTATGTCACCTTGGTGCCAGAATTGAATACATCGAAAAAGAAGGTTTCCCTCCGTTGAGAATTTTTGGATCGCATTTAAAAGGTGGCGTACTTGAAATTGACGGAAGTGTGAGCAGCCAGTATATTACAGCACTTTTATTAATCGCCCCGACTCTTGAAAACGGTTTAATTTTAAGACTTAAAAATAAGGTTACTTCATCTTCATATATTATATTGACCCTGAAACTGATGGCATATTTTGGAATTGCTTATAAATGGATCAATAATGAGATTCACATTCCTGAACAAACCTACCTGCACAAAGATTTTACAGTAGAAGCCGATTGGTCGGGTGCATCATACTGGTATCTGATAGCAGCTTTAGCTGACAAAGCCGATATTGAGCTTGAAAACCTGTATTTGAACAGTCTTCAGGGTGATTCAGCAATTGCAGGCTGGTTTTCCGGTTTTGGCGTTGAAACCAGTAAAACTGAAAAAGGAATCAGATTGATAAAAGCTCAATTGAAAATGCCGGAAAAACTGGATCTTGATTTTAAAGAAAATCCCGATGTTGCTCAAACCATGGCAGTTCTTTGCGTTGCAAAAAAAGTACCTTTCCATTTTAAAGGGCTTGAAACTCTGAAGATTAAAGAAACCGACCGGATTTCTGCATTACAAACTGAACTTCAAAAGTTAGGTGCATTACTGACAGAGCCACAAAAAGGTGAACTATCCTGGGACGGATTCATAAATCCGGAATCGGTGCAACCTGATCCTGTGATTTCAACCTATCATGACCATCGAATGGCTTTGTCTTTTGCCCCAATGGCTTTAACCGGCAATTCTATTAAAATTGATGATCCCATGGTGATCACTAAATCATACCCTGGCTTTTGGTCCGACCTTGAAAATACAGGATTCGATATATCAGAAATATAACTAGATATCAGATTTTCAGGTATTTAATCGGTTAAATAAATTTTGAAAACTCAAACCATTTATAGGTTTGAAATAATCAGATAAGTAAATTATAAGGAATTTCCCCCTATGATAATCAGATTTTCCCCGATTTCAGCTGAAACACTTAAAATCTAAATTTGGATTAAGAAATCTAAAACTTACAATTATGTTTTTATTATGGATTTTATTAGGTGCGTCAGCAGCAATAGCTTTAATAATCAGTTATTACTGGATTAAATTCGGAGCTCCGAAAATTGTTCTTTTAACTGGATTGATGGGTGTTTCAATGTTTCTTTTCTCCGTGGTTTGGGCACTGATCTCAATGTATAAAGGTGAACCAATTACTGCTACTCTGGGTATGTTGGCATTTGGTGCACCCGGAATTTTACTGATTCTGGCCGGTTGGAAAATACTGGAATATAAAAATTCACATTAAACTGTAAAAATTGAAGTTATGGTTATCACTTTATTGGATTTTGAATTGATTCAGGCAGCATATGCGCGAAGAAAATGGAAATTGATTGTATTATCAGATACATTGTATGATTGATGATAGAAGATTGAGGACGCAGAAAGGCTGGTTTTAACCAGCCTTTTCTGTTTTTTGATGCTTGTTTTTAAAAGAAGTCCTTTTTCAGGTTGCTTTACTAAGGTTTTCCCTTTCTTAAAATCAGATTTTCCCCGATTTAAAAGAAGCTGCTGATAGGGTAATTTTATTTCGGATATTAAAAGATAAAGATATGGTGTTGTTATGGATATTATTAGGGATTACTTCAGCAATAGCTTTAATAATCAGTTATTACTGGATTAAATTTGGAGCTCCGAGATTGGTTCTTATCACTGGATTGTCAGGTGTGTTTATGTTTTTGTTTGCCGTTGTATGGGCAATTATCTCGATAAGTAAGGGTGAATTGATGGCTGCGTCACTCGGAATATTAACCCTGGGAATACCGGCAATTTTGTTAATTGCTTCAGGATGGAAGCTTCTAGAATCAAAAAATACGGAATAAACAGCATAGTTTGATTGAGTAGATTTACAAACCACTACCAAAGTATTAAAGCCGGAGTAAAATCCGGCTTTATCTTTTTAATTTAAAAAAATTTGTTATCAAATCAGAACATTCTTTTTCCAGTACTCCTCCCATTACTTTTGTTTTAGGATGTAATAGATTCTGAGAAAATTTTGTATAGCCTCTTTTAATATCAGCAGCGCCAAAAACAAGCCTTCTGAGTTGAGCCCAGTTTAAACCGCCTGCACACATAATACAAGGTTCAAGTGTAACATATAAAGTACATTCATCTAGATATTTTCCACCTAAAAGGTTAGCTGCAGCAGTAATTGCTATCATTTCTGCATGTGCTGTAACATCATTCAGTGTTTCAGTAAGGTTATGCGAACGTGCAATAATTTTGCCACCTGCAACTATTACTGCACCAACCGGTACTTCGCCTTTTTCAAAAGCAGTCCTTGCTTCTTCCAGGGCTTTTTTCATAAAATATTCATCGGAAAACGGTTCTGTCATGAAAGCAAATTTAAACTTAATAATCAGTTTGTTTTAAAACATGAAATTGCTAAAAACTTCGTATTTTCGCAAGCAAATTAAAACAAAGCTATATGTACAGGACACATACTTGTGGTGAACTTCGGATAAATGATGTTGGGAAAAATGTAAAGCTGGCAGGCTGGATTCAACGGGTCAGAGACCTTGGAGCAATGACATTTGTTGATTTGCGCGACAGGTATGGGATTACCCAGCTTGTTGTTGATGAAAAATCAGCAGAAAGTATCAGGGAAAAAACGGCAAAACTGGGGCGTGAATTTGTAATTCAGGCTATCGGTAATGTCAGGGAACGTTCAAGCAAAAATAAAAATCTGCCAACTGGCGATGTGGAAGTTTTTTTGAATGAAATAGTGGTATTAAGTGTATCAAAAGTACCTCCTTTTACCATTCAGGATGATACAGACGGAGGAGATGAATTAAGGATGAAATACCGTTATCTTGACCTTCGAAGGGAAACAGTCAGGAAGAATCTTGAATTAAGGGCCGAAATGGCTCATGCGACAAGAGTTTATCTGAATCAGCAGAATTTTATTGAAACTGAAACTCCGGTACTTATTAAATCAACTCCTGAAGGAGCCCGTGATTTTGTTGTGCCATCAAGGATGAATGAAGGTGAATTTTATGCTTTGCCACAATCTCCTCAGACTTTTAAACAATTACTTATGGTTGCAGGTTTTGACAGGTATTACCAGATAGTAAAATGTTTCAGGGATGAGGACCTTCGTGCAGACCGCCAGCCTGAATTTACCCAGATTGATTGCGAAATGTCCTTTGTCGACCAGGAAGATGTACTTAAAACTTTTGAAGGATTGACGCGGTATTTGTTTAAGGAAGTAAAAAATATTGAAATTGAGGAATTTCCGTGGATGCCTTATTCGGAGGCTATGGAGAAATATGGCTCCGACAAGCCTGATACACGTTTTGAAATGTTAATTCATAACCTGACAGAAAAAGTAAAAGGAAATAATTTTGCGGTATTTGATTCTTCAGAATTTATCGGTGCGATTAATACAACAGGTTGTGCAGAATATTCAAGAAAACAACTCGATGAATTGACAGATTGGGTTAAACGCCCACAGATTGGTGCAAAGGGGCTGGTTTATGTGAAATACAATGATGATGGTTCTTTTAAATCATCGGTTGACAAATTTTACAGTCAGGATGATCTTAAAGTATGGGCAGAAATTGTTGGGGCAAAACCCGGCGACCTGATTCTGCTGTTATCAGGTGATAAGAATCATATACTAACTGCTCTTGGTGAACTCAGGCTTGAAATGGGGAACCGACTGGGGTTAAGAGATAAAAATATTTTTAAACCCTTGTGGGTAGTAGATTTTCCTTTGCTTGAATGGGATGACGAAACAAAACGGTTTTATGCAATGCACCATCCGTTTACTTCGCCAAAAAAGGAGGATATACTTTTGTTGGATTCTGATCCAGGGAAAGTCAGGGCTAATGCTTACGACCTTGTAATAAATGGTGTAGAAATAGGAGGTGGTTCAGTTCGGATTTTTAATAAAGAACTTCAGTCAAAAATGTTTGACCTGCTTGGATTTACAAAGGAAGAAGCCGAAAATCAGTTTGGATTCCTGATGAGTGCATTTGAGTTTGGGGCACCACCACATGCCGGAATTGCCTTTGGTTTTGACAGGCTGGTTTCGATGTTTGCCGGATTAAACAGCATCCGCGATGTAATTGCTTTTCCTAAAAACAATGCAGGTCGTGATGTTATGATTGACTCACCATCAACTATTTCAAACGAACAGCTGGATGAGTTAAATTTGAAGGTTGTTATAAAGGGAAAAAAATAATTTTAAATAACAGGCATAAAAAGGGAAGCAATCGCTTCCCTTTTTTTATCTGAATATTATTATTAATAATCAGTTTTTTTCCTTGAAGAATAGTTAATGTGCAGGGCTGCCATTTTTCGCAGTTCCTGTTTCAGGTCAGAAACTATCTTCATTTTTGTAAATTCATCAACTTTTAATGAAGTGATCATTAAAGGTCTTTCTTCTTCTGCCCTTGCTTCACGTTCTGCAGTAATATAATCAGGTATATCACGCAGAGTGGCAAATTCATCGTTTAACTGAATTTGTGGTTCAGTTCCATATGCTTTTTGGAATTGCTTGTGCGGTGTTCCCACATATATGTAACTAACCAGCGATTTTTTTTCAAGTTTACTTAATTCGGTTGCCTGTGGCAAGGTCATCTGAACTTTAAGTGTAACCTCCCTCATAGTTGTACTTACCATAAAAAAGAACAACAGCATAAATACAATGTCAGGTAGCGATGCTGTTGAAATCGGAGGCAATTCTTTACTACTGCTTTTTTTAAACTTACTCATTTTAATTTCCTCCCACTCTTTTAGGTTCAGCTTCTGAGATTTTTGATGGAACAATCGTTTTTATAGCATCTTGTTGTTCTTTGTTTAAATCATTAAAAGGTTTCCCAAATTTGCTTTTAGACAATTCTTCCCTTAAATCGTTAATGGCTCCAACCAGTTCGTTTTGAACAGCGATATATTTACCGTAGGATGTACCTACGTCGTTTCGAAGTGAAATGACTCCTTTTGTAACTCCAACCGGACCGAAATAAGGAACATCCTGTATTTCCTTTTCCGGAAGGTTTTCGTCGTCATAAGGATTCGCCATAAATTCTTTGGCTGCCTCACGAAGATCCTCAACATCCATAATTTTACCCTCAACCATCAGCCTGTCGAATTTATCGACCAGTACAATGAAAATATTTCTTTCCCTGATAGGAGGAGTGTCATCATTTTGTTCATCAGGATCCTGCCATTGAGGTAACCTTCTTTCCAAACCGCTGTCAACGTCCATTGTGGTTGTAACCAGGAAAAAAATCAGCAACATAAATGCGATATCCGCTAATGATGCTGAAGGTATTTCAGGTATCTTTTTTGCCATAATTTATTCTCCTGTTTTTATAACCACAACTGGTATTATTTGAATAATTTTGATACAGAGGATACAGCCATACCAATTATTGCAATAAATAGCAAAATGTAGGTTGCATATAAACCAGTACCAATTAATTTCGAAATTTTATGTGTTAATGTTCCATTATCAACATATTTTTGAACTCCCGAAGGATATTCACCTGAAGCCAGTAAATATGCGATAACTGCAACAACAACAAGAAATCCAAGTGAAATCAGACTTCGTTTAAGCGCTGATGTATCGGTAACTGTATGCAGGATAGCAGCAATAATTGCTGACCCCGCAGCGAGTATAAATAATATATAGGCCCAAATCAGGTTTGTATTGATCCACCTCCCCATTGTCGGGTCTGAATCAACATCGCTGACATTCACCATTAGCGATATAACCAGAATAGCAGAAATTGCCAGAAGGACCCATTGAAATATGTTTAAAATTCTTCCAGTTTTATTCATAATGGTGATTATTTTTTAAGATTGTGTTTTACCAGCAAGTCTAATAATGTGATAGATGAATCTTCCATATTATTAACTATTGAATCGATTTTTGATACGCAATAGTTATAGAAGATTTGAAGAATGATAGCAACAACAAGACCAGATACAGTTGTAATCAACGCTACTTTGATACCTGCTGCAACCAATGAGGGAGAAATATCCCCTGCAACTTCAATTGAGTTAAAAGCATCGATCATACCGATTACAGTACCCATAAACCCAAGCATAGGTGCCAAAGCAATAAATAATGCCAGCCAGCTTAAGTTTCTTTCGAGCAATCCGGCCTGAACACCGCCATACGAAATAATTGATTTTTCAACAACATCCAATCCCTGGTCTGCCCTGTCTAAGCCCTGGTAGAAGATACTGGCAACAGGCCCGCGGGTATTGCGGCAAACCTCTTTTGCGGCTTCAACACCACCATTATCAAGAGCGTCTTCAACTTTTGCCAACAGTTTTTTTGTATTTGAAGTAGCCATATTCAGGTAAAGGACCCTTTCAATTGCAAAGGCAAGACCTAAAATAAGGGATATCAACACAAATGACATGAAAGCCGGGTTACCATCAATGAATTGTTTCTTTAATTCATTGTGAAGTGACCTGCCTTCTTCTGCTGTAGCAGCAGCTTCCTCTTCAGGATCGGCTGTAATATCTACAACTTCCGTTGCAGTAGAATCCTGTGCAGCCGCTTCATCCTGAGCAACTACATTGTTTGGCGCTACAAAAAGTAACAATCCGATAACAGCTATTAACGCGAATAGTCTTTTCATAATTGATTTGAATTTTAATTAATAATCT
>JAFGGF010000390.1 GCA_016930735.1 Prolixibacteraceae bacterium | reverse complement strand
TAAAATTCATGATATAAACATATCTGTATTTAAAACAAAAGTCAACAAATTCAGATTTAAATTTGATAAGGTAGAAATATTTAAAAACTGAAGTAAAAAAACCGATTTATTTCTGACTTTCAATCAACTTAAGGTATTCTCCTAAAAACTTTTCATAAACGTCTCTCAGATTTGCATTGTGTTTTTTACAGATAACAGCAGCCAGCCCCACCGCTGCACCCATTTGCCCGGTTGTACGCATCACACGTGGGCCGCCAAGCCCCACATGTGAACAGCTAAAATCACGCCCTGCCATAAAAAGGTTGCTGATATTTTTTGAATAGAGGCAACGGTATGGAATATAATAAGTTGGAGTTTTATAGAACAAAGCTTCAGACAGAAAATCGGGTTGATCTATATCTAATAAGTTTTGCTGATAATGTACATCGACTTCCCTTATTTCAGATACAACACCATCAGCAAACTTTCGATTTTTTACCACATCATCGAATGTAAAAATATAATCACCCACCAGCCTGCGTGACTCCCGTTTCCCTATAAGATAAGAGACCCATTGTAGTTGCATACTGTCGACATGTTGCTTAAAACTCTCAATATTTACCAAACTGTATTCCGATTTATCTTTTTTTGACTCCCCAAAATCGGGATTTTTATAATTATAAAAAGACCCGTAGATGGCCCTTAACATATGGTCTCTGATTGTTTCAGCATCATCAACCTGGTTCAGGTCGTTTCTTGAAAACTCCCATTGCCATTCCCCATTTGCTGCACTGTAACTTTCAGCCACATCCATTGCCCAGGGAACTTCCGGAAAACTGACAGCCTTCCCGGCATTTTCTGATCTCCACAACAAGGATGACCCCATTACTGAATTATCGGGTGTTTCCGGGCTCCATAATGAACCGTGCTCATCCCATGCTTCTCCATATTCTGAAACGGCTTCACGCCCGTACATATACTCTGCTCCAGCCCAGTACCCGATCCAGCCATCGCCGGTGCAATCAACAAAATAAGGTGCCTCAAAACGAATAAACTCGGCGGTTGAAGTTTGCCTCGCATCAACCGAAATAATTCTATTGTTATTAGTATTTGTCGCAAATGCCCTGAAGTTCAGAAACAAGTCGATATTTTCATATTCAACAATATTTTTATGGCGTTTTTTATCTTCTTCCAAAGCTTCGGGTGATCCATTCGGGTAATGTTCCGTATCCAGTTTTTTCAGAATACGTTCAAAGTTCCCGTAAATACCGAGAGTGTGTACTCTTATTTCACCACTTGCATTCCCCCCCAATACAGGCCTGTCGTGAATTAAAGCCACTTTTAATCCCTGTTCAGCAGCTGCAATTGAGGCAGCACAACCGGCAATTCCACCCCCAATAACAACGAGGTCGTATTTTAATATTCGGTCAGGATTTGCTTTTAAAACCGAATGCTCAATTCTACATTTTTCCAATTCTTTTAAGCTGTCTGGTAATTTTTCATTTTCATCCAAAGAAAGGAATACAGCATCACATCGTCCATCGAAACCGGTCAGGTCGTGTAAAACAAGTGTTTTTTCTCCTGATGAAAGTTCGATCTTTCCGGCATATTCCCAGTTCCAGTCAGGATTTAATCCCAATTCGATGGGCAAAAAATTTGAATCTATTGAAATTTGAAAACGCCCGGGAGCTTTCCAATCACCGGGAACCCAATTTTTTGTCCTTGCCCAAATGTAGTACTTGCCTGAGTTTTCAACCGTAAAAGTGGTTTGTGCATCCTCAACCGGTTTTCCCATTCCATGAGCCAGCAAGTAGGGAGACCCCATTTGTTCTACAAACTGAGGATCGACAATCCAGCCTCCTATTTGTTGAAAGGATTCGGCTTCGATTAAAACTGATTGCCCAAAAGAATTTAAAGAAATCAAAATCCCCGCTATAATTATCAAATACCTATTTTTCATTGTACGTCCATCTGTCTTTAATCAAATCATATTTCAATTCCATCCAGCATTTTTTATACCTATTCACTATATTCAGGATTATTTGGGACAAGCCCCAGGCTTCCAAGGAAGTCCATACAGGCGGCTTTAACGTTGTAGTTACGCCCATCCATTTCATGCACTTGCCGTATGGTTTCCACAAAAGGTTGTTTGTTTTCTATATACAACAAATAATTTATTGCCATTAATGATAAATCCATATTGTCGTTTCTGCAAAATTCCATTAGTTTAATTTTCCCGGTATTGCTGTTAAAAAACTGATATGCAATGGCTGAAGCTGTAACTGCCACCGGAGGATAATTGTCACCCATAGCCTGCAGAATTTTGCTTCGGTAGGGCTGAAGGACATCCGGATTCTGACATCGTAAGCCAATCATTGCCCAGTATCGTACAATTTTATTTTTATTTTTCAGTAATTGAATTTGTTTTTCAGCTACTTCTTTCCCTTTTTTTCCCGAAAGGGAAGCTACAGAATAAATTTCTTTTAGCGGGTATTTTTCTTTATTGAGCCTGAACTTATAAGGACTGCCGGTTTTCGAGATCGAGCCGATTTCATATTCCGGCAGGAACAGCACATCACGCGAATTCATAACCTCTTCATCGAGTAGTTTCCGCATCTTTTCCAGTACTTTTTTATAAGCCGGGTCGTTTACAAGATTGTTAGTTTCCCAAATATCGTTTTCTGTATCGAAAAGAAATTCAGCCGGGCGGTTTTCAAAAATGCTTTCTTGTATAGGATTCAGCAGATCGTCGGTCAAATCGTTACGCATTTGTTGTTTTATTTCTGAAATTTCCATATAACGGATATAGCGTACTTCGGGCATAAAGGGCATAAAATTTCTGGAGTACATAAACCTCCCATCGGTAATGCTGCGTACCATATCAATTCCATTATCCGAACGGTCGGCTGATAGAATAAGGTGTTCGGCAGGTTTCGATCGGTTCTCGCCCATTAAAACACGACCTTTCAGGTAATCGGGGATTTTACCGCCGGCAAGGCTGATTAAGGTAGGCGCCAGGTCCTCAAAATCGACTAACTCAT
The DNA here is from genome assembly GCA_016930735.1 of Prolixibacteraceae bacterium. Lineage (GTDB taxonomy): Bacteria > Bacteroidota > Bacteroidia > Bacteroidales > Prolixibacteraceae > JABMQB01. Next base: position 524 of record JAFGGF010000390.1, on the reverse strand, counting down.
CTGTAACGACACCGCTTCCCCATGGAGAAAGGTCTTTATACATTTCGGGGAACCAGATTACAAACGGCACGCGGTACCCCAAGTTAATACCGTTTGTTTTTCCACGGGGTTCTCCTTCGCCATGGTCGGCATAAAAGAAAATAATGGTGCTGTCGTGCAGATTATCTTTATCCAGCCGGTTGAGCAATTCGCCAATCCGGTTGTCGGTCAATTTTATGGAATTATAAACCCGTGCAAATTGTTTCCGCATTTCAGGGCTGTCACGGTAAAAGGACGGCATCTCAAAATCCACTTCATTTATCCGGTCTTCAACCGGTAACTTGTAGAGTACATTTTCGAGGTACCAATCATAGGTATTGGTCATGGTTCGCGACTGATGCGAATCCATAAAATTAAACACGGCAAAAAACGGCTGCCCGTGTTTCCGGTTCCACCAGCCTGCCTTATTTGAGCTTTCGTTCCAGGCTTCATTTATAAAAGCTTCAACATTCGCAACGTTGTAATCGGTTTTACTGTTATTCGTT
>JAFGGF010000069.1 GCA_016930735.1 Prolixibacteraceae bacterium | reverse complement strand
GGAAAAACAACAAGTGTAATATCTCCTTCAAATTCTTTTCGGGTTTCCTGAAGCTGAACCTGCGAATCCATAACCTCCAGGCTGTAAAGTACAGATAGGGCATTTAAAACCTCTTTTTTTAATACTATTTCGATATCCATTCAGCTGTTTTTTTAATGCTGGGCAAAGATAATATTTTATAAGGATTGTTCTTTCACAAACCACTCTTTATCATATCAACTTAATATTGTACGATCAAATAATTAAACTGAAAATTGTCAGGATAACTCATATACCAGTTTTTAAAACGATCATATTTAATTTGAATTTTTATTATAAAAATCCAATAAAATATTTTTCAGAAAATGCGAATAATTTTCGTATTCCATTATGAATAATATGTAACTTTAGCGCACTTTTTTCGGATTTATTCAGTTTCACTGTTTTTAATATTTAATCCGACTGAAAATCAGAGCAATAACATTGTTGTTAGCTCTTTATTTTTGCCTTAACAGCAAAAATTTTTAAAATTTAAACCGGTCGTTAGATATGTTGTTTAGATATTTTTATTTAGTATTTACAGTAATATTGTTGACCTATACCCTGAAGGCTCAATCGACACTTCAGGATACAATTATCAGAATTGAAGAAATCAATATCAATACTTCACGTTTAAATAATTTTGCTTTAGGAACATCAATTGAAACTATTTCATCTGATCTTATAAATAAAAATAATTCCAGGCTATTAACTGAGATTTTTACTTCATTAACCGGGATGTCGGTAAAAACATACGGATTGGGTGGATTATCAACTTTATCGATCAGAGGTGCAGATGCTTCGCATACAGCTGTTATCTGGAACGGACTGAATATCCAGAGCCCTATGAACGGGATTGCCAACCTTTCAACTGTTCCGGCTTTCCTGGTTTCTGATATAACCATTCAGCAGGGAGGATCGGGAACTTTATTTGGCAGTGGTGCTGTTGGAGGTGTTGTCCATATTTCCAGTTTTAAAGATATGAACATTCAAAATAATGTGACTTTTCAGGCCGGATACGGGAGTTTTAACAGACAGGAATATCTTTTTTCAGCCAAAACAGGTGACGATACCTATGCTTTCTCTTTGAAAATTTACAAACGATCGGCCGATAATGATTTTGCATTTAAAAACAGCACCAAGCCTGAAAATCCCAAAGAAACACAAACCAATGCAGGAAGCCTTAATTATGGATTTATGCCTGATTTGCAGGTTAAAACTTCAAAAAAATCAGTTTTAAGTATTTCTGCTCTATACCAGAAATACAGCAAGGATATTCAGACTTTAATGACGGCATATGAAGCCAATATAGACAATCAGGCTGACAATAACCTGTTTTTTTCCACCAGTTGGAAATATTCGGCATCTAAATATTCAGTTAATGTTAAGAGCGGTATAATAAATTCAAAGTTGGTTTTAACCGACCAAAGTTTACCGGATCCGGATGATTCACCTCTTTCAGTTAACAAAGCAAATTCTTTCATTAATGAAATTGAAGGAAAACTGTTTATAACAGATAACCAGATTATTAATGCCGGAATAAATCTGACTTCAGAGAAAGGAGAATCTACAAATTACCAGGACAGTGTTGTGAACCGGAATCGGTTTGCATTTTTTTCATCCTATAAAGTTATTGACCTGTATAAAGGATTAAATGCAGTTTTTAGCCTCCGTAAGGAATTTGATAATATTAACTCTCAACCTTTTACATTTTCCATTGGTTCTGATTATGATGTAAATGGAATAATTTCATTAAAGGGGAATATCTCAAGAAATTATAAAATACCAACTTTAAACGACCTTTACTGGAAAGCTGATACATATTCAAGCGGGAATCCCGATCTTCAACCGGAATCGGGTTATTCAGGTGAATTCAGTGTAATTGAAAAAACAACTGTTGGGGATGTAGGGCTCGACCTGTCGCAAACCTTTTTTGCCACATCAATAAATGACTGGATTGTATGGCTCCCTAATGAAGAAAATATCTGGATTCCGACAAACAAAGAGAAAGGAAAATCAAAAGGTATTGAATTAAGAGGCGAAGGCACTTATAAAAAGGAAAACTCTACAGTTATTTTAAATGCCTTTTATTCATTAACCAGTTCAAAACTTTCCAGCACTATTAATAATGAGTATCAACCTATGCTATATGTACCGGAAAACAGGTTTATGGCTTCATTAAATTATTCCTATAAAAAGTTCTCATGCCTTTTCAGTTTTAATTATGTTGGTGAAAGATATTATGATAATATTAACACACTGCCTAATTATAAAATAGGTGATCTGGCATTATATTATGATATACCCATTAATGACCACAATTTAAGGGCAGCATTCAGGATTAACAATTTATGGGATACCGAATATCAGGCAATGGCCTGGTATGCAATGCCGCTGAGAAATTTTCAGTTTTCTCTCAACCTTAGGATTAATACCGTATATTGATAATTGTTTCATTGTCTTACATTTATCAGCAATTAGTAAAACTCCTCTTTTAAAATATAAAACCTAAAATTCCTTTAAAACAATTTCATTGATTAGAGTTATTGTACGGATATAAATATTTGTATCAATTAATCCAAGTCCCTGATTTAATTATAAAGCACTAATAATAAATCATTTATATCAGTTTCGCATCTCGATTTTTCCCAATTGATGGAAGAAGTTCCTGAAATTGCGGGAGAAAGGGACCTGGTATTGAAAATCAGTTAAGCAGATAATAATTGTTTTATCATAAAGATGAAACCGCACAACCTGTATAAATGAATTATATTGGAAGATTTATTTACAATTCTGATTGTTTGTTTTTTGCTGATTATCAAATTGAAGGATTGTCATTTACAATCATCCTGAAAAGTCATATGTTATAATTAATCAGAAACAAAATCCAGAGAAGCTTCAAAAAAAAACCGGAGAAAAACTCCGGTTTTTAATTTATAATTAGAAGTAATTACATTTTCTTACGAATACTGATTTTAAATTCAGCACGCCTGTTTTTCTGCTTATTTGCAACAGTTGTGTTAGGTACAGCCGGTTGAGTTTCGCCATAACCGTGTGAACCAATAAATGCATTGTTTACACCTTTACTCATCAGGTATTTTACAACTGCCTGAGCCCTTCTTTCAGAAAGACCCTGATTGTATTCGTCAGTTCCGATACTACAGGTATGACCTGAAACTACAAAGTCGAATTCGGCACTTGACATTAATGCATCAGCTACTTTATCAAGGATAACAGCAGCGTCTGGCCTTATAACGGATTTATCAAAATCGAAATAAATCGGACCTAATTCAAGTTCTTCCCAAGCTGCAGGGCATCCTTTATTGTCAACCAAACCGGCAACTGAAGGGCAATCATCCTGGCAATCAATTACACCGTCACCATCGCTGTCAAGCGGGCAGCCATCAGCATCAACCGGGCAACCTTTTGGTGTATCCGGGCATTTATCCTGAGGATCCGGAACTCCGTCTTCGTCTGTATCCGGGCACCCTTTAAATTTCTTTAATCCGGGAACATCAGGGCAGGCATCGTCTTTATCAGCAACACCATCACCATCTCTGTCAGGGCAACCGTTTAACTCAACAACACCAGGTGTATCAGGGCAGTCATCCTTGTAATCCGGTACTCCGTCACCATCTCTGTCTAGCGGGCAGCCATTTTCATCAACTGCAACGCCGGCCGGAGTATCAGGGCATTTATCTTTTTTATCGGGAACTCCATCCATATCCTGGTCTTTTGCTTTACCAAAAGCAAATTCCAAACCTCCTGTAACTTTCCAGAAATCATCCGACCTGTCTTCACCGGCAGAAGTTTTTACCAAATCAGTGGTGATGCCATTGATATAGCCTCCTTCAATGTAAAGGGCAGCTCCCGGGCTTAATGCGAATTTTGTACCAATGCCTGCATCAAAATTAACACCATTATCCATATTGTCCTGCAGGTAACCTACTCCTCCGAAAATATAAGGTTTGATTTTACTGTCTTCGCTTAGAAGATAGTTGTTCGCAAGTTTATACCTCAGATTCAGTAAAATGTTGTTAAAGTCCATTGAACCCTCGGCACCCTGATCTTTAAAACCTAATTCATCTTTCAGCATGAGGTCAAAAGAAGGATTTAAATACCTGCTCAAATATACTTCCGGGGTCAATCCGGAATACTCTTTAAACATATTATTGTACATGCCTGCTCCCAGGCCGATTGCCCATTTTTTATCAGATGTTTGAGAATAACCTGAAAAAACAAGCAGGTAAACAATTGAAAAAAGTATTAATCTTTTCATAGTCAAACGGATTTATGTAATTTTAATTTAGAAGCAATTTAAAAATTAATTTCTACCTATCAAAACCATCAGGTTTTAATTATGTTCAAATTTATAATTTTTTTTTCAGAATGTTTCCAGATAAGTTAATAATAATTAATCTGTAACATTAATTTTTAAAAAAAATAAAGAGTTTATTTTACAACAATTCCAATATAAAGGAGAATTGATAAACATAATATTTTTGAAAGAATTAGTGATTAAATTAAGAACAATTATATTTAAACCTGAATTTAACAGTAACTATGTTTGCAATTATAGATGTGGAAACTACCGGAGCGGTGTACAGGTATGGAAAGTTAACTGAAATTGCCATTTACATACATAATGGTGAAAAAATTACTGATTCATTCCAAACCCTGATCAATCCTGAAACTGACATTCCTTATTTTATAACTAAACTCACCGGAATTAATAATGAAATGGTTGCTGATGCACCAAAATTTTATGAAGTAGCAAAAAAAATTGTTGAAATTACAGCTGGAAAAATATTTGTGGCCCACAATGCCAATTTCGATTATAAGTTTATTAAGGAAGAATTTAAAAGGCTTGGATATGATTATTTAAGAAAAACATTATGCACTGTAAAACTTTCAAGGAAACTTCTTCCGGGTCACAGGTCCTATTCGCTTGGAAGTTTATGCAACGACCTTAAAATTATTATAGAAAACAGGCACAGGGCTGCCGGTGATGCATTGGCTACTGTAAAATTATTTGAAATCCTGCTGGAAAAAGGACTGACCCATCCTGATTTTAATTTAGAAGGGCAGTATCGTTTGTTTTAAACTTTTATGCTTCTTCAGCTAAATCTTCTTTTGCTGAATCCTCTTTTTCAACCTCTCCCTCCTTTTCAGCTTCTTCTTCAAAATTCAGTAATTCTGCTTCCAGAAGGAGGTTATACCAGCTTAACACCTTTTTTATGTCGGAAATATAAACCCTTTCTTTATCGTATTCAGGCAACACTTTTTCAAAATAAATTTTCAGTTCATTTGCTGAAGATTTTGCATCTGGGGCAGGACCACCCTCTTCAAGTTCATAAATTGCTTTAAAAACTTCTTTCAGATTAACTTCACCGGTATCAGTAAATATAGCAATATCCTCAAGAGCACTAATTTTTGAAGTTGAATATGCCGGCATTCTCTTTTGCGTTGTCAACGATTCAACAATAATATTATTTTTGGCTTCGGCTATAAGTTTAAACAGGCCACTATGTCCCGAAATTGATAATATCCCTTTCAACATAACTCAAAATTTTTGGCGAATATACTATTTTAT
>JAFGGF010000389.1 GCA_016930735.1 Prolixibacteraceae bacterium | reverse complement strand
GGAAGAACTGAAAAACTGAAAGGATTAAACATTATTATTTCAGGAACTTTCAAAAATTTTTCAAGGGAACAGATTAAAGAAGCCATAGAACAAAACGGTGGAAAAAATGTTAGCTCTATTTCTAAAAAGACCAGCTACCTGATAGCAGGAGACAACATTGGGCCAAGCAAGCTTGAAAAAGCCATAAGCCTGAATATTCCGATCATTAATGAAGAAGAATTTTTAAAACTCCTTGAAAGTTAAACAAAGGGTTAAAATAATATAAATCCACAGGCATTTTTATGCTTTTTGTTCAGTACTGATTTCTTTTGTTATTTTTACCGGGAATTATGAATTTCAGGGAACGAACCGCATATCAGATTCTGGAAAGGAAATACCGGAGTATCAACAGGGAGGTAAGGCTTTCCGATTTCAACACAGCAAAACGCGTGGGTGTTTTATGGCATGTTGATGATAAGGAAGGATTCCGGTATATTTCTGATTTTTTAAAAAACAAACAGATTATCTTCAGGAACTTTTGCTATAAAGATCTCAGCATTGAACCTATGGCAAATTCATTCGGGAAAAAGGATACCAATTTCTGGGGATTCCCAAAAAAAGGTGTTACCGAAGATTTTATGGATGTAGAATACGACCTGCTTTTGAATATTTCGGTTGGCAGCTTTTTCCCCCTGGAAGTATTGACAGCATTAACCCCTGCAAGTTTTAAAATTGGCAGGGAAACTGAAAATGAAAATTTCTTTGATTTGGCAATTGAAATCAAGAATGGCGAAAATTCGTTATACCTCGTTAAACAACAAATACATTACATCGAACAATTTAATAAAAATAAGTAAGGGATGAGCTTGGAATTCAGTGGTGCAGGAGTTGCATTAATTACACCATTTAACGAAAACAATGCGATAGATTATGACACGCTTGGGCAGATTGTTGACAACCAGCTTTCGAATGGCATGGATTACCTGGTTGCCCTGGGTACAACAGGTGAAACACCGGCATTGACAAAAAATGAAAAGCTGAATATTGTTAGAAGTGTGGTTGAAAGGGCTGATGGCAAAGTACCTGTTGTTGTTGGCATTGGTGGCAATAATACACAAAATGTTATTAAAAGCATTAAAAATGCCGACCTTACCGGCGTTGACGGATTGCTGATTGTAACTCCATATTATAATAAACCTTCGCAGGAAGGGCTTTATAACCACTATAAAGCCATTTCGGAAGAAAGCCCCTTACCTATCATACTTTATAATGTCCCGTCGCGCACCGGTGTTAATATGGAGGCTGAAACTGTGATCAGGCTTGCCGAAGACTTTAAAAATATTGTAGCAGTAAAAGAAGCATCAGGAATCTTGTCACAATTGTCAACCATCGAAAAATATACTTCCGACGATTTCCTTCTGATTTCCGGCGATGATGTATTGGCCGTACCTATCCTTTCCATTGGCGGTAAGGGAATTATTTCGGTTATTGCCAATGCCTACCCTGAAAAACTTAGCAGGCTTATCCACCTGGGAATGGAAGGGAATTTTGCAGAGGCGCAAAAAATCCACATGGAGCTTATCGATATGTTTAAACTTATTTTTAAAGAAGGAAGTCCTGGTGGAGTTAAAGCTTTAATGGAAATTCTCGGAATGTGTAAAAACATGCTAAGAAGCCCGCTGGCTCCGGTTTCCGAAAAACTATATCTTGAAATAAAAGAAGCTGCCCGGTTAATTAAATAGAAAATTATTTTCCTGATTTATTTCATTCCGGACATAAACATTAATATATAATATTATTGCCTTTAAATATTCATTTTGAAAATGATCTAGATATTTTCAGCAAATAATTAAACCTGTTATGAAAAAAATAATGCGCTATTCTGTTTTACCGTTTGTTTTAATATTTTCTTTTTTCTTCACTCCTTCAATCTCTGCCGGACAGGGAAGGATTAAAGATTATCCCGGATATGAACGTTTTTCTGAGATTGCCCCAAAGATAAGAGGGTCAGTTAAATCAGGCAGCCTGCGGGTAACCTGGGCTGAAGATGCCAAAAGTTTTGAATATAATTTTGATGGAAAAAATTATCGGTTCGATGTAAAAAAGAAAAAAGCGGAAGAAATCGGAGAATCAACCCGCGAACCAAATCAGTATTCAAGGTATATGCGCATTGGACGTCCGGCCCGCGGACGCCAGTACACCGAGGCTGAATCGCCCGATAAAAAATTCAAAGCCGTTCATCGTGACAGGAACCTGTACCTGATCGATCAGGAAACAAAAAATGAAATTACAGTTACAACAGAAGGCAATTTTCACAAACGTTTAAAATTCGGCACCGCAAGCTGGGTCTACGGAGAAGAACTTTATCAAACCACTGCCATGTGGTGGTCGCCCGACAGTAAAAGAATTGCTTTTTACAAATTTGATGAAAGCAATGTCCCCGATTATTATCTCCAGTATAAACAAACCGAACTTTACGATTCGGTAGAAATAGAACCATATACAAAAGTTGGTGCCAATAATCCGGTTGTTGATATTTTGATTTATGACCTTGAATCAGGAAAAACAATAACTGTCGATGCCCGTGATGGCAAACCTTTTAACAATTCAGTTGTTGGCCATTATTTATACGGAGTAGAATGGTCACCCGACGGCTCGGAACTTTTATTCCATCGTACCAACCGGAAGCAGGACATTATGGAATGGACTGCTGCAAACCCGGAAACAGGCAAATGCAGGGTGATTGTCAGAGAAGAACGTTTAACCAGTTTCACCGAGAATACACCTGAAGTACAGTTCCTTTCCGACAATAAACGCTTTATCTGGAATTCGGAACGAAACGGTTTTAAAAATTATTATTTATATGATATAAAAGAAGGATTAATCTCAACAATGACTAATCATCAATTCGAGGTTTCGGGTATTGTGAAAGTCGATGAAAAGAATAATATGTTTTATTATATGGCTCGAAGTGGTGAT
>JAFGGF010000388.1 GCA_016930735.1 Prolixibacteraceae bacterium | reverse complement strand
TTGTATCCCTGTAATTTCAATGCGTTGATATGAACCCTGATTTCGCGTGTCATTCCACCTGAAAGGGCCGTACCAGCCGAACCCTTAACTGAAGCAAACTCTTCCTGGAACTCATTATCCACCCAGGTACGGAGCTGAGTAAGGCTCATGTTTTCAGAAGAAACCAGAATTTCGACAACAGGAAGCATAGATGGTTCAGCTTTAAGAATAACAGGCTCCTGTATTCCTTGTGGGAGTTCCTTTTTTACTTCCCCCATTTTTGCCAGTACGTCCTGATAGGCTACATCACGATTTACGCTGAAATCAAAATTTACCAGCAACGTATAAATGCCTTCTTCGGAAGTTGATTCAATGTAATCAAGATTATCAACAGTAGTTATTTTTCGTTCGGCTATTGCTGCTACCTCGTTTTCTATTTGTTCGGGAGTAGCCGCAGGCCAATGAATATAAACTTTTACCAATGGATAAGTAACGTCTGGTAGTATATTCGTAGGCATGCGGAAAAAACCGGCAATTCCGACAACCATCAGCACGATCATCAGCATAATGGTTCCAGCAGGCCGCGTAATGGATTGTATAGTTAATTTCATTTTATGCCTTCCCTTGGTGTACCCATTATATTGACTTTTATACTGTCTTTCAACATCTCCTGACCTGATGCAACAACTCTCTCGTTTTCCTTAAGCCCCTTTATGATTTCCAGTTTATTCCCTGAAGAAATTCCCGTTTGTACAATTCTTTTCTGTACCAGCGAATCCTTGTTTACAACAAACAGAAAATTCTTATTATCCGGGGATATCAGTACGGCCTCTTCAGGAACAACAACGGCATTTTCTTTTACTGCAACCTGTATTTTAATATATGCCATCATACCGGGAAGTAATGTTTTATTGAAATTCAGTATTTTAATATCGAACTTCACACTGCGTGTTACGGGGTCAACCTGTGGATACACAAGACTGATACTGCCTGTTAATGTATCATTTGGATAGGCATTGAGGATTACAGGAAGTTTTTTTCCCTGTTTAATGGCTTCGAAATATCTTTCGTTTACTTCGGCTTTTATAACAAGTGAGTTCATATCACTTACTGTGAGTATTTTCTCTTTTACACCAATCTGGCTTCCTTCATCTGTCCAACGTTGCGTAACCAATCCATTCATGGGGCAGATGACAGGAACGGTCTGATACATTTTTTTTGCGTACTCAAGGTCGCTTCTTGCTTTTTCAAGTTCCTGAGTCAATAATTTGAAATCATCTGAGTTTTTATCGATTGCATTAAGTTTTTCTTCAATCTGTTGAACCTGTAACCGGTTTTTTGAGATAAGAGCCACCCTGTCAGTTGGGTTGATTGCTGCAATTATCCTGTCTTTTTCGACCCGTTGGTTTTCTCGTGCCATAAGCGACTCTATAATCCCGTCGGCTGGAGATTTGATGTCGGTATACACATTGGCCAAAATAGTACCGGTGATTTCGATAAACGAAATCATTTTTCTTTTCACGGCAGGCTGTACTTTAACTAAAGGTGCCTTATCCACGTTTGATCGGGGTATTTGCTCCTTCCCTTGTTTGCAGGAATATACCAATAACCCTGTAGCTAGGATAAAGATTGGTATATGTGTTAAAGTGAGTTTCATTCCTTATATAATATTAAAATGGATAATCATCGTTACCTGTTAAATAGTGCAATTTTACCAATGCCTGTAAATAATTTATTGTGGTTTTATTATAAGCGATTATGGTTTCTGTTAATATTGTCTGGGCATCGAGTATGTCAATAATTGTGCCTTGTCCTGCCTGATATTTCACCAAGGCATTGTTTAAGGTTTCATTTGCCAGACTAATGATTTTTTCGTTATTAACGATTTCGTTTTTAATATCATTAATGGAATTCAGCACCATATCAATTTCCTTTTTAACGTCAAGAAAAGCCTGATTTTGTTCATCATGCATTTGTTCTATCCGGTAGCTGCTCTGAACAATTTTTGATTTATAACTGCTGCCGCCCAAATAAGGAATAGTGTAGCTGATGCCAACGCCTACATTGTAATTGAAGTTTTTGACGAATGGTATATAGCCATGTTCCCAGCTTCCGATTCCAAAAGAAAATAGTTCAGGTCGGTTTTGTAACCTGTAAATATCTTTTTGTCTGGCTTCAATGTTTATTTTCCGGTTGTTTGCCAGTAAAACAGGGTGATTTTGAATAACTGTATCATAAAGCGAATAAGATGAAAATGATACATCCCGCGTTTCTTTATATAATGTTTCGGAGATATTTTCTATATCAAAACTATCTTCTTCGTTTAGATAGCAAAGCCGTTTAATTTTTATCAGTTGGGTTAACCGGGCATTTTTTGCCTTTTGCAGATTTTTTTCTTCAACCGAAATCTGCACATTTATTTTTAGTACATCTACACCTGAAACCCTGCCAATACTGTAAAGGTTTTCGGCATATTGCAGGTGCGATTTTAATTGTTGCAGCGCATTTTTGTGGGCTGAAATTTCGGATTCAGCTTTCAGTACTTCGAAATAGGCATCGGAAACACCCCAAATGATAGTATTGCGTATTTGTCTTTGTATTTCATCATTCATCTTTATTTCTTCTTCAACTACTGTTTTTTTTGTCTTGTTTTCACCCCAGTCGTAAATGGTTTGGTAAATAGAAACATCGGTATAAACATCGGTAAGTGCATCGCCCAATAGTTTTTGTTTGTTTGGTAAAAGAAACTTCCAGTACGAAAAGCTTGCCAACGTACTTATTTTTGGCTGATAATTTGTTTTTAGTATCTCTAGTTCGGCCAGTTTTATTTGATTATTTTTCTGGTTTGACCGTAAAAGGTAGCTGTTATGCAGGGCACTGTCGAGCAACTGCGACAAAGTAAGCTGTGTTTGAGCTTCCTGGGCCAACAGGTTGCCTGATAATATCAGGGGAAAAAAAATATTGAATAAAAAAAATCTGTTTATCATATTAACATGAGATTATGCTTATAATATTGATTCCCCGGTAAAAAAATTACTGCCGGGTACCTTGTTGCTGTTGGTAAATCTGGATACGCTCCTGTGTAAGGAAACAATTTTCCAATGCCAGGTTGAAAAAAGTATCCTGTTGTTTATGGGTAAGTATTTTTTTTATCTGAAAAAAATGATTTATTGCCCTGTTTTG
>JAFGGF010000068.1 GCA_016930735.1 Prolixibacteraceae bacterium | reverse complement strand
CATTTATAAACCGAACGGCAAAGATGTGAATTTTTTGTGATTAAGGAAAGTAAGACTCGGTCAGAATGTATTATTGCTTAATATAAAAACAAAACAACATCAACGTTGGAATATAATCTTTGCATAAGTATCGATATGTTTTTTTAATTCTGTATTTTCAAGTGTATCGTAATGGGTAACATCAAAAAAATAGGGAATGGGTTGTTTATGTTCCAGCTCCGTTTTAAGCCTAAGTAAAATTTGATTGTTAATATTTTCACCATAAACAACAAGGTCAATATCGCTGCCATCCTTATAATTTCCTATGGCTCGCGACCCATAAATCGAAGCCGATTCAATCTCCTGTATCTTTTCCAATGCCAAAAGAATCAATTGATAACTTTTTTCAGGGATACCGTACATCAGAGCTGTTTTTTTAAGAATTCCACGAGCCTGTTTATTTCAGGGAAAAATTCAACAGTAATCAGAGATACCGCTTTATTGAAATTCGACTCATCATATGTATGTGCCATCATATTCCTTTTCTCAAGCATTTCCATCCAAACTTCCCCATTTTTTAAAATACCATATTGAAATGACAATTTTATTATTTCCCTTGGAAAACCTGCTTCCACTTCCTGTGATTCCAGATAATCTTTTAACGTTTTCCAACACAATTCAAATGTATATTCAAATCTTTTAACAAGCCCTTCCTTTTCAAGATCAGAAAGGATTCCTGATTTATCTACAGCCGATTTTAACTGTTCGAAAGCCTTTTCGAGGTTTTAAAACCGTTGTCGCCAACGTATTGACTTTTGATTCATTTTAGTTTATTTTCAGGATGAATTTATAAAATAAACTTTGATTTAAAAACTTCCGTAAATTGAATGGTTTACAGAATTAAAATAAATGGTTGAATAAATATTAAAACCTTCTTTATTGGTATGAAGTTTTCGTTCGATGTATAAAACTGGCTCGCCTTTTTTTAATGAAAGGAGTTTTTTAATTTCCGGGGAGGGATTAATAGCTTTTAACTTTTGCTCACCGCCAATCACTTCTATCTGGTAATTTTTCCGCAATTCATCAAACAGTGATTTATCCTTTAACGATCGGTTTGTAAACCGGGGCAGGTTAATATTCGGAATATGATTGATATCGTAAAATACCGGATCCCCGTCAACAACACGTAATCGTTCGAGGTGAATACAACCTGATTCTTTTTCAATCTCCGAAAGTTCAAAAACAAACGGTTCAGGCCAGGGTATTATTACCGGTTTTTGTAAAATAACGGTTTTTAAATGTTGTTGCCCGATAGCAGATGCAGTTCCGGAAATTGACAATATTCCGATATTCCTTGGCCGTTTTCGTACAATACTTCCTTTGCCCTGCTTTTTAATGATTAATCCGTCTTTTACCAATGCATCCAATGCATGCCTGACAGTTGGACGGGTTACATTATGAACCGCACATAATTCATTTTCTGATGGCAATAAAACACCGTCATCATATATTCCTTCCAAAATATGCTTCCGGAGTAGTTCATATAAAATACGGTAATGTGGTAACTGGTTCATTTTGCTAAATTAAATAATTTTTAATTTACTCAAAATAACTTGTAAATACAAGTTGTATATTATATTTTTGTTTCAAAATTAATAATAAATTTATACTGCTGAAAATTAATGTATTAAATTTTATTATTAAAAATTTGTAATTACAAGTTAAACAAAATCAAATGGCTACACCTATAACAATGCCCCGGCAGGGGCAATCGGTTGAAACCTGTATTTTTGGCCAGTGGTACAAAAACGTTGGTGACGAAATCAAAGAAGGGGATTTACTTTTTTCTTACGAAACTGATAAAGCTTCATTTGAAGAAGAATCGAAAACTGAAGGAATACTTTTAGCCACTTTCTTTGAAGAAGGGGACGAAGTTCCGGTATTGGTAAACGTTGCAGTAATTGGGGAAAAAGGTGAATCGGTTAAAGAATTTCTGCCAGGGCAGGTACAAAAAGAAAAAACTACAGAAACCGTTATAACTGAGGAAAAAATTTCTGAAAAGGAAAATATTGAAGACGTTCCTGTTAAAACGAATGGCAGAATAAAAATTTCACCATTGGCACTTAAAATGGCGCAATCTGCCAATATTGACACTTCATCTTTATCAGGTTCAGGCCCCAACGGAAGGATCATTGCCCGTGATGTGGAGGCAGCCTCAAAAAAACCTGCCCCTTCAAAAAAAGAAAAAATAGAGGAATTGATATCAGGTGATGATTTTGAGATTAAACCGGTTACAAACATGCGGAAGCTGATTGCCAAAGCAATGCACAACTCTCTTCAGAATTCAGCACAACTCACACACCACATGAGTGCCGATGTAAGAAAATTGCTCGATTTCAGGGAAAAAGTTAAAATAGCCATGAAAAAAAGGGAACTGCGTGTAAATGTTACTTTGAATTCAATGATTTGCCTTTGTGTTGTCAGGGCTTTAAAAAAGCATCCTGATGTTAACAGCCACTTCCTAGGTGAAACTATTAAAACATTCAACAAAGTTCACCTGGGCATTGCTGTTGATACCCGGAATGGATTAATGGTACCGACAGTAAAAAATGCAGACGACCTTCCGATAGTTGAACTGGCAAGGCAGATTGAAGATCTCCGGATGAAAAGTATCTCACGTAAAATAAATCCCGACCTTCTGTTAAATGATTCAGCATCATTTTCAGTTTCAAACCTTGAGGGATTTGGCGTGGAAATGTTTACACCTGTAATCAATCTTCCCCAGGTGGCAATTCTTGGAGTAAACACAATTATTCACCGTCCGGTTGAAGTAAGCAAGGGTGTCATCGGATTTGTTCCGTATATCGGCTTATCATTAACATACGACCACCGTGCGCTTGACGGAGGCCCGGCTACCATGTTTTTAGCTTCGGTGAAAAAAGAAATTGAAAACTTTGACCAAACCCTTTAAAATTATCAGATTATTCAAATTTTAACAACATGCCAAAATCACAAAATATTGATCCGAATGAAGTAAGAAAAGCAGGGCAGATTTTGTTTAATCCGATCCCGGTAAACCAGTATAATAAATCAGTTCAGGAGGAAAAAGAGAATTTTTCAAAAGACGATTTTCTTCGGATTTATCATGATATGGTTGTCATCCGCGAGTTTGAAACCATGCTCAACCTGATAAAAATACAGGGCGAATACAATGGGATCAAATATAATCACCCGGGACCAGCGCACCTTTCAATCGGTCAGGAAGCTGCAGCTGTCGGTATGGCTTATACCCTGTCAGTCGAAGATTTTATATTTGGTTCGCACCGCAGCCACGGCGAAATCCTGGCAAAAGGATTATCAGCCATTCATCGGCTTGATGAAGAAAAATTGTTACAAATCATGGAATCGCATTTTGATGGTGCAACCTTTGCCCCGGTTAAAAATAATTTTAATGGAACCACAAAAGAACAGGCTATCCGGTTTCTGATTTATGGAACTTTAGCAGAAATTTTTGCACGCGAAACCGGGTTCAACAAAGGGTTGGGTGGTTCAATGCATGCATTTTTCACTCCATTCGGAGTTTATCCGAATAACGCCATTGTTGGTGGCTCTGGTGATATTGCAGTAGGTGCTGCCCTTTATAAAAAGGTGAACCGGAAAAACGGAATTGTGGTTGCCAACATAGGCGATGCTTCCATGGCCTGCGGCCCTGTGTGGGAAGGTTTGGCATTTGCAACCATGGATCAGTTCACCCAACTCTGGAAGGGAGATATGAAAGGCGGATTACCGCTTATTGTTAATATTATGAATAACCAATATGGAATGGGTGGACAAACCTGTGGCGAAACCATGGGGTACGGAATTGCAGCCCGGATTGGTACCGGGTTAAACGCCGACCAGATGCACGCTGAACGTGTTGACGGGTATAATCCGCTGGCTGTTATCGATGCATACAAACGTAAAAAGAAAATCATCGAAGAAAAACGCGGGCCGGTTCTCCTCGATGTGCTTACTTACCGCTTTAGCGGGCACTCCCCTTCCGATGCTTCATCCTATCGGTCAAAAGAAGAAATGGATGCCTGGCTTGAACAGGATTCCATTGTATGGTTTGGCAACGAACTCATTAAAGCCGGAATTGCTTCAAAAAATGAATTGAGCGAAATTAAATCGAATACAGAAGATTTGATTACATGGACCCTGGAGCTTGCAACCGATGATAAAACTTCGCCTCACATGGATATGAAAAAATATCCAAATCTTATTGGTGATATGATGTTCTCAAACGGATCGGTAGAAAAAATGGAAGAAAGGTTGCCTGAGGTACTTCTTCCAATGGAAGAAAATCCAAGGGTAAAACAAATAGCTAATAAAGAAAGGTTTATGTTTGACAAGGAAGGAAAACCTTTCTCAAAAATAAAAACCTATGCATTGCGTGACGGAATTTTTGAGGCAATAATCGACAGGTTTTATAAAGATCCTACGTTAATTGCTTATGGTGAGGAAAACCGTGACTGGGGTGGTGCTTTTGCAGTTTACAGAGGTTTAACAGAAGCCCTGCCCTACCACAGACTTTTTAACTCACCTATTTCTGAAGGAGCAATCGTTGGAACTGCAAT
>JAFGGF010000387.1 GCA_016930735.1 Prolixibacteraceae bacterium | reverse complement strand
AATAGCTGAGGATTCTGTCGATAACAATTCATGGGATGCCTGTGGCATAGCTGATTATAATACCGACATAACAGCTTTTGACTGCAGTGATGTTGGTGAAAACACTGTAACATTAACAGTAACTGATGTGAATGGGAATTTTGACAGTAAAACAGCAATCGTCACTGTTGAAGACAATATCCCGCCGGTAGTAATTACAAAAGACATCAATATTTATCTCGACAAAATGGGCCATGCAGAGATAGCAGAAGATGCTGTCGATGACGGATCGTGGGATGCCTGCGGGATCCAGAGTTATGACATCAATATAAATGAATTTGATTGCAGTGATATAGGTAGTAACCCGGTATTCCTTACTGTTACAGATGTTAACGGAAATAAAACAATTGCAAAAGCTTATGTTAAAGTTGCCGACATGGTTTTACCTGATATCCATGTAAAGGATATTACAGTAGAACTGGATGAAAATGGTTATGTGCATATTGAAGCTGAAGATGTTGATGATGGTTCCTGGGATGCCTGTGGTATTAAAACGCGTACTTTGAGTAAATATGAATTTTCATGCGAAGATGTTGGTGAAAATACAGTCATATTTTCAGCTGCAGATGGAACAGGGATTGGGGTAGGTGGTACAGCCACAGTTACCGTTGAAGACAATACACCGCCAACAGTCCTTTTAAAAGAAATTATTGTTGCACTTGATACTGAGGGGAAAGCTGAAATAAGTTTTGAGGATATTGATAACGGGACCTGGGATGCCTGTGGTATTTCATCGGTAAATATTGATCAAATTAGTTTTAACTGTAGCGATATTGGAGAAAAAACGATTACAGTTACAGTAACCGATATGAATAGTAATGAGTCAGTTGCTGAAACTGTTGTTACAATCGTAGATAACATGCTACCGGTCGCAAATTGCAGGGATTTTACTGTTTACCTTGATATCAACGGATTTGCACAAATATCGGCTGATGATATTGAAAATGGTTCAACTGATAATTGTAGTATATCTTCAGTATCAATAAATAAAACAGATTTTACCTGCAGCGATACAGGTATAAATGATATTGAATTAACAGTGGTTGATGAAAACGGGAACCAGTCGGTATGCACTTCCCAGTTAACAGTTTTGGATACAATTGCCCCAGAAATTGAATGCACAGGCACAATACTTTACCTAGACTCGAATGGTAAGGCTGAACTTATTGCGGATGATGTTATTGGTAGTATGTGGGATGCATGTGGAATTGCAGGCATACAAATCAGTAAAACTGAATTCTCAACTGACGATGTAGGTGTAAATCCAATTATTCTGACGGCAAATGATAATAGCGGGAACATATCAGAATGTATGACTGAAGTCTTTGTTTTAGATACAGGTGCAGTTATAACACCTACTACTAATAATGCAACATGTAAAGATATGGTTGTTTACCTCGATGAAACTGGGTATGCAGCAATCAGTGAAACAGATATTGTAGGTGGAGGAGTTGACATGTCAGAAATAACTGAGGTATCTGCCAGTAAAACAGAATTCACATGTGAGGATATCGGCGAAAATACTGTTATGCTTAACTTTACCGATAATGACGGAAATGAATTTACCTGTAATTCAACAGTAATAGTTTTGGATACTATACCTCCTGAAGTAATTTGCCACAATAAAACGGTTTACCTTAACGAGGAAGGGATTGTTGAAATTACAGCCAACGATATTGGCATTGATTCATGGGATGCCTGTGGCATAGCCAGCGTTAAATTAAATTTAATACGTTTTGATTGCAGTGATATAGGTGACCGGCTTGTAATAGTCAAAATAACCGACAATAACGGGAATATTAGCAAGTGCAATTCAATTGTAACTGTATTGGACCGGATTAATCCCAATGTTATTTGTAAAGACACCACTTTGTACCTTGATGCAAATGGGACCGCAACTTTACAGCCAGTGGATCTTGATGGTGGCTCAAGTGATAACTGTGCACTAGTCAACTGGGATTTAAACCAGACAGAATTTAATTGCAGTAATTTAGGTAAAAATGAGGTAACCCTAACAGTTAATGACAGCCATGGCAATTATTCATCATGTACTTCAGTAGTTACAATACTGGATACGATAAAGCCAGTGATTGAACCTGTAACAAATATTGAACTAGCAGTTGAACCAGGTATAGATTCAGCTAAAGTTGAATATCCGGAAATAAATGCATTTGACAATTGCAGTGTCGTATTAAGCCAGTTAGAAGGGCTTGGTGCCGAAGGTATTTATCCACTGGGTATTACTACTGAAACATGGATAGCAACCGATGCTTCGGGAAATAGTGCAGAAGTCTCATTTGAAATAATAGTAAACCAAATAAATGCACCGACTTTAAATCCTCCTGATGATATAATTGTTGAAGAGGATACCACTGCAGTTGTTGTATTGCTCGAAGGGATTGAGGCTAATCCAGGAGACAATGTTGAAAGGATAGAAGTTTCTTACACAGATTCAGAAGGAAACCATCTGATTAACTCAGCTATAGTTGATTTTACAACCGGAAGCAATACTGCGTCAGTTACATTGCTGATAACTCCGGATATGTATGGTTCAGAGGAAGTAACAATAGTGGTACATGATAATAAGGGCAGGAAAACAGTAAGGCAGTTCAGGATTACTGTTATCCCGGTAAACGATGCCCCTTACCTTGTATTTCCAATTGAAGATATTGAGATTATTATTCCGGATTCAGTTATTATCCCGTTAAATCAATTTAAAACTAATTATTTTGATGATATTGATGACACCCAGCTTCAAATTGAATTGGCAACGGTTAGCGGTTCTGAATTACCTGAATGGATTTATTTATCGGGTGATACATTATTTGCAAATCCCTCTGAGACTGATACTGGTTTTGTTTCAGTTTTAGCAATGGCAAAGGACATTGCCGGAATGGCTGTTTCTGATACATTTAACATTTATGTCCTTTCTAACAAAAAGAAGAATGCAAAAATAACAAATGGTGAGTTAACAGAATTTAATACCAGGCTTTATCCAAATCCTACAAAAGGATTAGTAAAAATTGAATTCAGTAAAGTTATTTATAAAGAACTTGGGCTTTCAGTATTTGATAATACAGGGCAGGTAGTTTTTGAGAAAACATTTACCAGGGGTGAAGATATTACCTTCGATTTATCGGGCATGGTTTCGGGTTTATATTTTGTACGTTTGGAAAGCGGAGGTAATTTAATAATCAAAAAACTTATGGTCGATAAAAACTGAGTTAAAGGCAGGGATTAATTCCCTGCCTTTCTTTTTTCTTTCCGAAGCATTTGATTTTCATTTTTGTAAAATCGGAATCCCCTCTTTTTTCGAATATCGGTTTTTTTCTTTTTGATTTTATTAACAACAGATGATGGAGAGAAACTTACAATTGAGATAGATGATGCCTCAGAACGTAAAACAGCATTGTTTTCGATCATTGTTTGACTCACCAGGTTTGTACTCGGATCCATTCGTTTGTAAAGAGTGAGGCCGGCACTCCGAATCAGTTCCATAGTGTTTTGTAGTGCAGTGCTGTCTTTATCCGGCCCAGGGCTGACTACAATCTCAGGAACCTGAACTGTATCATATTCAAGGTAAATATCAGCATAAACTCTGGCTGATCTGGCATAAATTTTCTTCTGAAGAAATGATACATGGTTGATAATAAGCGAATCCCCTTCCATGACCGGAAGACTAAATTGCCCTTTTTTATTTGTTGCATAGGCTGATAAATTCCGGAAATTTATAATGTAGGCATTTTCAACAGGATTTGAGAGTGGATCAAGAATCCTGCCTTCCATCATATAGGCTTCCTGAGAAAAAACAGTTAAAGGAAATATTACAATTATGGTTAGCAGTAAATTCTTCATAAATATTTATTTGGCAAAACAAAGTTCGTAAGAAAAGCCATTAAAATCGATTAATAAAATCTAAGGTATGTTAAAAAGCATAGGGCATAGGGCAAGGAGCCTCAAGTGGATATTAATTTACAGGTTAAGCATAAAATATTGAAGGAAAACTTCGATACTTTATTCTATAAACTGTTTCAAATAATCACGGCTTTGCAATATGGCTTTTTTAATATTTTCTTCAGAGTCCTCAAAAGCCTTATCTTCAACTTCGATACAAACAGGTCCTGAATATCCGACAGTTTTTAACGCTTCAAAAAAACCTTTCCAGCGGACATGCCCCAATCCTGGTATTTTAGGAGTATGATATTCAAGCGGATATGCCAGGATTCCAACTCTGTTCAATTTATCCTTATGCAATTCAACATCTTTTAAATGGATATGAAAAAGTTTTTCCTTAAAATTATAAATTGGTTCAATCTCATCCATCTGCTGCCAGATCATATGTGAAGGGTCGTAATTTAAACCAAAAGCCGGGCTGGGGATTATTTCGAACATTTTTTCCCAGATTGCAGGTGTGGTTGCCAGGTTTTTTCCACCGGGCCATTCGTCACGGGTAAAAAACATGGGGCAGTTTTCAATACCAATTTTAATGTTGTGTTCTTCAGCGTTTTTCATAATCGAAGGCCATTTTTTCTTAAACATCCGCAGGTTGTCAGCAACACTTTTTTCCGGGTCACGGCCAATAAAAGTATTTACAACTTCAACACCAAGACTGGAAGCAGCCTTGATAACCTTATATATATGATCAATATAATAATCCGATTTTTCCTCATCAGGGTCAAGTGGATTTGGATAATAACCCAGTCCTGAAATAAATATGTTGTTTTTTTTAAGTATTGAATGAATCTCTGAAATGTAAGACTCATCAAGCATATCAACATCAATGTGTGTTACACCGGCATAACGCCGTTCAGCTTTGCCAACAGGCCAACACATTATTTCAACACATTTAAATTTATTGTCTGAAGCAAATTCAATTACTTCATTAAAACTTTTTTCGGCAAGTATTGCACTAACAAATCCAAGATCCAGCATAATTTAAGCCTGATT
The DNA here is from genome assembly GCA_016930735.1 of Prolixibacteraceae bacterium. GTDB lineage: Bacteria > Bacteroidota > Bacteroidia > Bacteroidales > Prolixibacteraceae > JABMQB01. Next base: position 6,930 of record JAFGGF010000387.1, on the reverse strand, counting down.
GATAACTTTCCTAAATTAATGAATTTTGCCAGATTGATGCTTTATTTCATTCAATCTTTTTATGTTTTCTGTACATTTGTAAGAACTCAGCTAAATCTGAAATTATGAAAACTACCTGTCTTTTAATGTGTTTTATACTTGTTTTCTTTTTATCATCTTGTACAAAGCAGGAAAGTAAATCTGATATATTGCCAAATATTGTATTGGTTTTTATCGATGATATGGGCTATGGCGATGTTGGGGTTTACGGAGCTACCGGATTTCAGACTCCCAACCTTGATAAACTTGCCAGCCAGGGGATGCGGTTTACTAATTTTTATTCGGCACAACCGGTCTGCAGTGCTTCACGGGCAGGTATTCTTACCGGATGCTACCCAAACCGGATTGGGATAACAGGAGCACTGTTCCCTTATAATGAGATTGGAATAAATCCAAATGAACTGACCATTGCCGAAATGTTGAAAGAAAAAGGTTATGCCACAGCAGCAATTGGTAAGTGGCATTTGGGGCACCATAAAAAATTTCTTCCACTGCAAAACGGTTTTGATGAGTACCTTGGGCTTCCTTATTCAAACGACATGTGGCCATTTAACGATGTTGGACAACCATTTGAAAACGGGGGTTTCAGAGCAGGTTTTCCTAATTTGCCATTGATTGAGGGAAATGAAAAAATTGATGAGATTAATTCACTTGAGGATCAGGATAAGCTGACAACTTTATATACTGAAAAGGCAGTTGACTTTATCAACCGGAATGCAGGAACCCCATTCTTTTTATATGTGCCCCACTCAATGGGACATATTCCATTAGGAGTTTCTGATAAGTTCAGGGGAAAAAGCGAGCAGGGAAAATACGGTGATGTGATGATGGAAATCGACTGGTCGGTTGGGCAGATCATTCAGGCTTTAAAAGATAACGGAGTTGAGGATAATACAATTATTATTTTCACAACCGATAACGGTCCCTGGCTGAATTATGGAAACCATGCAGGTTCGGCCGGAGGATTACGCGAAGGGAAAACAACCAGTTGGGAAGGTGGCCAGCGTGTGCCGTTTATCATTAAATGGGCAGGCCATGTTGAAGAAGGTGTTATTTGCAACAAACTTGCGTGTGCTATCGACCTCTTGCCGACATTTGCTGAAATTACAGGAGGGCAGCTTTCAGAAAATAAGATCGATGGAGTTAGTATCCTGGAACTGTTTAAAGGGAATTTTAATGCTGAGCCGCGGAAAGAGCTTTGGTATTATTATGGGACTAATAACCTGAATGCAGTCAGGAAAGGAAACTGGAAACTGTTATTGCCCCATACCTGGGCATCGTATAACATGCCTCCGGGACAGGATGGAATCGGAGGTCCCCGAAAAAATATGAAAGTTGAAGAACCGGAATTGTACAATATGATGCGTGATCCGGGCGAACAATACAATGTGATTGAACAGCATCCTGATATTGTTGAGGAATTAATGAAAGTTGCAGAAAAAGCCCGTGCTGAACTGGGCGATTTGAATGTCGGGTTGGAAAAAGGAAGCGGTAACCGGGAGGTCGGGAAGTTATAACCTAAGGTATAAACTCCAGATCGGCTGAAGGTGCCTGTCCAATTTTATAAACATGCTTACGTAGTTTTTCTGCCCAGTCCTTATGTGAAGCCCTTTTATCAAATGTTTGCCATGGGATTGGTTTCCCGATTCTTACACGTATGGTTTCTCCTTTTTTACGGAACATTTCGTGTGGCAGCAGGATCAGTTCAAGGTTGGTTTTTATTCCAAAAAAGTTCCTGAAAGAATATATAAAATAAAAAAGCCGTGAATTTCTTCCGTAATAATAAAACGGCACAATGTCACGTCCGCAGGAAACAGATTTGGTTATAAAACTCTTTTGCCACAGGTTATCCTGAATTTTACCGTTATATTTCCGCGAAACCTGGCCTTCAGGAAAATGGGTGATCGGCGAATCGGAATTATATACTTCATCAAGGATCTTTATATAGTCTTTTGGAGTCCGGCCGTAAACATTTACATAAGTTACCAGGGGTCTTAAGTTAGGTACATAATTAAAAGCATCGTTGCCAATGGCCTTTAGTGTTCCGTATTTACCACCAACGGTGTTGGTCAGAATTAACCCGTCGATAAAACCAAAAGGGTGATTTGCAACAAAAAAGCACTTTCCAGTTTCAGGCAGATTTTCGAGCCCTTCAATTTCAACTTTCAGTTTCAGTTCTTCCACAATTTTTGGGAGAAATGCAACTCCATCGAAATTTTTATATTTTTCAATAATGTGGTTGATCCTTTTCTCATAAATAATTCCGGAAATGATACTGATGATAAATCCAGGCATCTTTTTTAATAAAGGCGACTCTGAGTTGCGAAAGATAGATTTAAGGTCGAAATATTTTGGCATCAATTTTTGGTTTAGTAAAATTCGTTCTTTAATATGTAAAAAAATCAGACAATTTCCATATTCTCAAGTAAAATTATTTTTTTCCCCTTATAACGAAGCAGCAGATTTGCAACAGCCAGGGTATCTTTTTCACAATATTTGATAATCCGGTCAAGGTCGTTTTCCTCGTAATAAACTTTGGCAACCATACTACCATCAATATCATCTTTGGGAGTTGGAATATTAAATACTTCACAAAGTAAGGCAAGTGATGTGTAATGTTTGTAATCGCCGAATTTCCAAAGCTGAAGTGTGTCAATAAGTTGTTCTTTGACTTCCCATGGTTTGGCTCCCGCAACATCAAGGATTTTAGGCAGTTTTAATCCATTGATGAGGCTGCGTCGGGCAATATACGGAAAATCAAATTCCTGCCCGTTGTGGGCGCACAGGCGATTTTTGCCTGCCCGGGCAAAATGATCCAATGCATTGTTAAAACCTGAAAGTAATTTTTTTTCATCGTCATCATAAAACGATTTCACCCTAAAATATAATTCACCCTGTTTTTGAAAAATATAACCTGTTGAAATACATATTATTTTCCCGAATTCAGCATAAATTCCAGCCCTCTCATACAACATCTCTGCTGTTGTTTCTTCATCAACCTGGTATTTCATTTTTGATTCCCAGTGGTTTTTCCACGATTCATTCATCTGAGTAAAATCTGGGAACTGAGGTACAGTTTCAATATCTAAAAATAAAACTTCTTCAGGATTAAGATTGTCTAACATTTTTAATGGTTTTTAAGGGATTGTTTAATGTAATTTGTTAAAATATTGATCGCCACCTGGTTCATACCGCCCTGTGGAATAATAATGTCGGCAAACTGTTTTGTTGGTTCAATAAACTGAATATGGCTTGGCCTTACGGTTTTTTCGTATCGTTCAAGTACCTGGAAAGTGTCGCGTCCGCGTTCGGCAATATCACGTCTGATTACCCTTGATAGCCTGACATCTGAAGCACAGTCAACAAATACTTTAATATCCATGAGGTCACGCAGTTCCTTATTTGTAAGGCATAAAATGCCTTCGATCAGTAAAACATGTTTTGGTTCTACTGTTTTTGTTTCGCCTGTACGGGTACAACTTAGCATAGAATACACAGGTTCTTCTATCGGTTCTCCTTTTTTCAGCCGATTTACATGTTCTACCATCAGGTCGAATTCGATGGAATTCGGATGGTCAAAATTGGTTTTCCTACGGTCCTCAAGATCGATGTGGCTTAAATCGAAATAATATGAGTCATGTGAAAGGATGGCAACTTCTCCCCTTGTAAATTTTTCAATTATTTTCCTAACAACCGTTGTTTTCCCTGAACCTGTTCCTCCGGCTATTCCGATCACCAACATATAATGAATTTTAATGTATTAATTAACAATGCATTTTCAGGCTTCCAAATTAATGGTATTTTTGCCAAAGAATTTACAAGATACAAATAAAAAGAAAGGTATGGTAAACCATGTTGTGCTTTTTAAGCTGAAAGCCTGTCCTGAAAAAGAAAAGGAGGCAATTCGTAAAGAACTGGAAAATTTATTGCTTGGATTAAAAGATAAAATTGATGTAATCAGGCACCTTGAAGTCGGGCTGAATTATAAATCCGAAACAAAAAGTTATGATATAGCTTTGATTTCACATTTCGATTCAATTGAAGACCTGGATAAATACAGGGTGCACCCCGAACATTTGAAAGTAGTCGGAAGAATAAAGGAAACTACATCAGGCAGGGCTGCAATCGATTATGAATTTTAAATCTCAAACATCCAATATCTAAGCTATGAATGGATTATATCCTTTAAAATTCAAACCTCAGTATTTTGATAAAATCTGGGGAGGGCAGAAAATTAAAACAGTTCTTGGGAAGGATTTTGGCAATCTCCCAAATTGTGGTGAAAGCTGGGAAATATCAGGAGTTGAAGGAAATGTTTCAGTCGTGGCAAATGGATTTCTGGCAGGAAATAATCTTGAAGAGGTTATTGAAATTTATATGGGAGACCTTATTGGCGAAAAAAACTATGAAAAATTTGGTGTTGAATTTCCTTTGCTGATAAAATTTATCGATGCCAACAGCGACCTTTCCATCCAGGTACACCCCGACGATAAAATTGCAAAGGAAAGGCACAATGCCTATGGAAAAACCGAGATGTGGTACGTAATTGATGCCGGGCCGGGAGCAAAACTGAATTCAGGATTTAACCGTAAGTTAACCAAAGCTGAGTACCTTGAATATTTTAATGCAGGCAAAATCCTTGACATCCTTTCATTTGAAGAAGTTAAGAAAGGTGATGTATTTTTTATACCTGCCGGCCGGGTTCATGCTATTGGTGCCAGGATTCTTGTTGCTGAAATCCAGCAAACTTCAGATATTACATACAGGATTTTTGATTTTAACCGTGTAGACGAAAACGGGAACGGGCGTGAATTGCATACAGAGCTTGCACTCGATGCCATTAAATTTGAATCAAAGGATAGTTATAAAACTCAGTATGAACATAAAATAAACGAAACTGTTGAACTTGAGAGTTGCAAGTATTTCACAACCAACCTGCTGGAAATGGATAAAGAGGTTGAAAAGGATTTTTATGAAATTGATACTTTTGTAATTTATATGTGCATAGAGGGAAGTGTTATTTTAAAATACAAAGGCATTTCTGAAAATATAAAACAAGGCGAAACGATTCTTGTTCCGGCTGCAATCAGTTCTTTTATTTTACAGCCGTTAAGTGAAACTGCAAAATTACTTGAAGTTTATATAAAATAATTATGGATATCAGACAGGCACGATTTATAATGAGCAATACCGATGTTGCCAAATGCCCGGCACCCGATAAACCTGAATATGCTTTTATAGGACGATCGAATGTTGGTAAATCATCACTGATAAATATGCTGGTCAATCAGAAATCGCTGGCAAAAATATCAGGAAGGCCCGGAAAAACTCAGCTTATAAATCATTTTATTATTAACGAATTGTGGTATCTGGTCGACTTGCCGGGATATGGTTATGCAAAAGTTTCAAAAACTGAACGGAAAAAATTTGAGAATTTTATTCGCAGTTATGTTTTAAAACGTGAAAACCTGTATTGCCTGTTTGTTTTGATTGATATAAGGCACGAACCTCAGATGATCGACCTGGAATTTATTGAATGGCTGGGGATGAACCAGATACCTTTTGTTTTGGTTTTCACAAAGGCTGATAAATTGAAACAGAATGAGATAGAAGAAAATATCGAAAAATATATACAGAAACTCCTTGAAACATGGGAAGAGGTTCCAACCTGGTTTATAACATCAGCAGAAAAAGGTTTCGGGAGAGATGAAATTCTTGATTTTATAGAAAATGTTAACCAAACCAACCTTTAATATTGACAGGTATTTGAATTCTTTTTATTTTTAATGGAGGCTTACAGGTAGTATGAAATTTAAAAATTTACCATTTTTTTTACCTTTGCAGCCAAATCCACAATTATAACTTATGAAACGAGCAATGCAATTTTTAATTATAAAGGAAATTATTGAAGTGCGAGGTTCATATGATACCATAGGAAATGAATAATTATAATCGTTTAAAGATGGGGCATAAAACACATCCGTTAAAAGTATTTACCTGCACCAACACCAGTTATTTAACCGGAAAGATATGTGACAGCCTTGGAGTAGATCTTGGAAAATCATCGTGCCCGGTTTTTGCCGATGGCGAATTTGAACCATGTTATGAAGAAACGATCAGAGGTTCGCATGTATTTATTGTCCAGTCAACACCTCCTCCTGCCGATAATCTGATGGAACTGCTTTTAATGATCGATGCGGCAAAAAGGGCAAGTGCCTATAAAATCATTGCTGTTATCCCATATTTCGGGTATGCCAGGCAGGACAGGAAAGACAAACCAAGGGTTTCAATAGGTGCCAAACTGGTAGCGGACCTGCTTTCATCTGCCGGAGTTGACAGAGTAATTACAATGGATTTACATGCAGACCAGATACAGGGATTTTTTAACGTCCCTGTTGACCACCTTTATGCTTCGGCTCATTTTATTCCTTTTATCAATAAAATGGATCTTGATGAGGTAGTAATTGCCTCGCCTGATGTCGGAGGGACCAAACGTGCCAATACCTATGCAAGAATGCTCGAAACCGATATGGTAATCTGCCATAAATCAAGAGCAAAGGCAAATGTAGTGGGAAGTATGACTGTTATTGGCGATGTAAAAGGTAAAGATGTGATCATCGTTGACGATATGATTGATACAGCCGGTACAATTTCAAAAGCAGCTAATTTAATTATGGATAAAGGAGCTAAAAGTGTAAGGGCTTTCGCTGCCCATGGATTACTTTCCGGTCCGGCTATAGAAAGAATAGAAAAATCAGCTTTGGAAGAAGTTTATTTTACCGATTCGATCAAGCCTAAAAATGTTTCTCCAAAAATCAAATATATTACTGTTGCTGATGCATTTGGTGAAGCCATAGAGAGAGTTTATAAAAATAACTCAATAAGTTCGTT